>JAGYJO010000079.1 GCA_018402095.1 bacterium | reverse complement strand
AGAAGAATTGGGTGATGTTCTCTTTTCGGTTGCAAACGTTTGTCGCAAAGCCAAGCTGGACCCAGAAATGGTCATGGAAGCGGCCAACCGGAAATTTGCACGACGGGTACAAGGCATGCTGGAAACTGACACGAATACCGTGCCAAAAGATATAGAAGATTGGGAAAGACGCTGGGAGAAAGTGAAGGCTAACGAACTATGACATTAGGAATACTCATTACATTATTGGGATTGGGATTGGTCATTTTTGTCCATGAGTTGGGTCACCTATGGGCGGCAAAAAGAGCTGGCATCGGCGTATTAGAGTTCAGCATTGGCATGGGACCCAAAGTACTCTCTCGCAAATTTGGAGAAACCCTTTATGCCCTTCGGGTGTTTCCTCTCGGAGGCTTTGTGAAGCTAGCGGGAATGGACCCCGATGAAGATGGCGCGATGCCCGTATCAGCACATTTTCAATCTCGCCCTATGGCAGGCCGTATGTTGACGATTGTCGCCGGGTCTCTCATGAACTTATCTTTCGGTTTTTTACTCTTTGTTTGTATGTTTTCTTTTTCAGGCAAGGCCATGGTCTCCCCTGTGATCGAAGGTATCCTACCAGAATCACCGGCCGCCATCTCAGGGCTGCAAACAGGCGATACGATCATGACGCTTAATGGGAATCCCATTCAAGACATCAACAAAGATTTTATTCAGGTATTACAACAATCTGAAGGAAGCGTCCGCTTACAGATCTTGAGAGAGGAACAGACGTTTGAGCTCCCTATCACGCCTGCAAGTGTCGACGGCCGCGCACAAATAGGCGTTCGATTCGCGATAGCCACAGAAAACAAACCTGTAGGCTTTAGAGAAGCGCTGGATTTGGGTGCACAAACCACGTGGAACCATATCACTATGGTCTTCAAAACCGTCAGCATGCTTTTCTCTGGAAAAGTCAGTGTCAAAGACATGGCAGGACCGGTTGGCATTATCCAATTTGCAACAGCCGGACTCTCTCACGGATTTTCGCAGTTTGTGGGCATTGTCGCGATGATTAGCATTAGTTTAGGGGTCTTCAATTTGTTCCCATTCCCTGTTTTGGATGGCGGACACTTGGTCCTCTTAATGATAGAAGCTGTTCGCGGCAAACCTTTATCCGATACTATTAACAATCGCATCCAACAATTTGGCACCGTTATCCTAATTGCCCTCATGATTTTCATCCTTTTCAATGATGTTTCTCAGTGGCAAAGCCGGTGGCAGTTATTGGGTCAATAACCAGAGGAGTAACCATCATGACAGACCGTATTGCAAACACCATCCGTTCCTTGGCACTGGATGCCATTGACCAAGCCAAATCAGGCCACCCAGGACTACCCTTGGGTTGTGGTGAACTTTTTGCCTTTTTGTACGGCTCTTTTTTGCGGGTACTTCCTGAAGCCCCAGCATGGCTCAACCGTGACAGATTTATTCTATCTGCCGGCCATGGGTCAGCAGGTCTCTATGCGGCCTTACACTTACGGGGATTTGTAGCTGCCGACATGCTGCCACGCTTTCGCCAACTTCACTCACCACTAGCCGGACACCCTGAGTACAGAGAATGCCCTGGCGTTGAAATGACCACAGGGCCACTCGGACAAGGGTTGGCAACTGCCGTTGGTATTGCTGTGGGCCAAAAAATCGCACAAGCCAACTTTGACACTGCACTCTTTGATAGCAAAGTCGTGGTCTTGGCTGGCGATGGCTGCATGATGGAAGGTATCAGTAGCGAGGCCAGCTCACTCGCCGGGCACTTGCGTCTCGATAACCTGATCGTGATTTACGATGCCAATGACATCTGTCTCGATGGGCCAACCACAGAATGTTTCACCGAAGATGTCGCCATGCGCTACCAAGCTTACGGATGGGACGTGGCCACCATCAATGGCAACAATCTTTCCGAAATAAAAACAACATTGGAAGCAACCCGCACACAGCAAGACAAACCGCTCTTGGTCATCGCCAAAACCCAAATCGGAAAATTCTCGCCAAGCTATGCAGGCAGCAGTGAATCCCATGGCAAACCTTTTGGTCCGGCCGAATCAGCCGCCACAAAAAAAGCAATGGGCATGCCAGAAACGCCTCTCTTTTTTGTCGCCGATGACGTCTATGCCAGTATGAACCAACAAAAACAAGCCGTCCAAGCCCTTCACCAAAAATGGACAACAAAATTTGCCGCTTGGCAAAAACAACACCCTGAAAAAGCCAAACAACTGGCTGCACAAGAACAGCCCATTTCGCCTGAGTTGAAAGCCGCCATTTCGGCCTATGAAACCAAAGCCAACAGTGCCACACGGAGTATTTCAGGACAGTTGCTACAACTCTTGCATGACACCGTGCCTCACTTGATCGGTGGATCTGCCGATTTGTCCTGCTCTGACAATACGCTGATGAAAGCTGGCGGCGTCATCACACCAGACAATTTCGCAGGTAGAAACATCAAATACGGCGTACGCGAATTTGCCATGGGAGCTATGGCTTCCGGGCTTATTTTGCACGGTCTTTACCGCAGCTACTGCGGTACATTTATGACCTTCTCCGACTATATGCGCAATGCCATCCGTCTCGCGGCATTGATGCAGTTACCCGTCATTTATCAATTCACGCATGACAGTATTTTCTTGGGTGAAGATGGCCCAACTCATCAACCCGTTGAACACCTGGCTTCGCTGCGTGCAATGCCCAACTTGGTAGTCATCCGCCCAGCCGATGCCAACGAAGTCAAAGGCGCATGGTGGGCGGCGCTACAGTCACAAAATCCTGTCGCACTCGTGTTGAGTCGCCAAAATCTTCCCACACTAACCTGCACCAGCATGGACAGCGTGGAAAAAGGGGGGTACATCGTCCAAACCGCAGAAGACCCAGACATCGTTCTTTTTGCAACAGGTTCTGAGCTTCATTTGGCACTCGAAGTCGCAAAAGCGCTTCCCGAAAACCGTGTACAAGTCGTATCGATGGCGTCTTTCGAATATTTCGATGCCCAATCCGCCGACTACCGCAACACCGTCATCGCACCACAAGCGAAACTACATGTCGCCATCGAAGCGCAAACCTCCTTTGGCTGGCACAAATATGTCGGTAGAGATGGACTCTGCATCACCATAGACCATTTTGGCCTCAGCGCCCCAGCCTCAGACCTAGCCAAAGAATTCAATTTTGATCTCGATAGCATCGTGAACAAAATCAAAAAGGCGTTTCATGACGCATAACGCGCTTATTCCGTATCTTACCTGGGATCAAAAGGGCGACGCCCTTATAGCTCCCTTTTCCGTGCTCGGCTCCGCCGAGAACGGTTTATGCTTGGGGGGACTATCGCCCCAAAGCACACTATCTGGGGAGAGGCCATAACATGATACGTATTAAAAACGTTACCAAGACCTATCCCAACGGCTACGTTGCCTTGGACAATGTCAATCTACACATTGGCCGCAATGAGTTTGTCTATTTGGTTGGACAATCCGGAGCCGGTAAATCCACCCTACTCAATATGCTCTACAAAGCAGAGACCCCCAGCTCAGGGGATATCTACATCGACAATATTCCCTTGAGTACTATTTCGGCCAAACAAATCCCTTTTTTGCGGCGGAGTATCGGCGTGATCTTTCAAGACTACAAACTACTCCCCAAACGTACCGTTTATGAAAACGTCGCCTTTGCATTGCGGGTCATGCACTTTAGTCGCGCAAGGATTCGTCGCCAAGTCACACAAGTACTGGAACTCGTGGGCCTGCAGCAAAAAATGTACAATATGCCCTCCGAGCTTTCAGGGGGTGAACAACAACGTATCTGTATCGCCCGTGCTATCGTCAACAATCCACCCGTACTCCTTGCCGATGAGCCAACGGGTAGCTTGGATCCCGAAACATCCTGGGAAATCATGCAGTTGTTGAGCAAAATCAATTCAAGACAAACCACGGTCGTAGTCGCGACGCACAACAAAAGTATCGTAGATGACATTCGCAAACGGGTTATCCAAGTAGACAACGGCCATGTCGTCAGAGATGAGCAACTCGGGATGTACAACAAATAATGTTATTAAGAGATATTGGCTTTTTCCTAACAGAAGCATTTATCAGTATTCGTCGCTCTGGATTAATGGCGGCCATTTCAACAGCAACCATCGGGGTATCCTTAATTGTTTTCGGGATTTTCTTGCTCATATCTGCCAACATTTCAAATATCAGCGATTTTTTCTCGGACAAGCTAGAGATCCGTATCTTCCTCAAAGAAAGTATTAGTGCTGGCCAAATCAGCAGCATGAAACACCGTCTCGAAGCGATGCCTGAATTCAAGTCGGTTACGTTTGTATCCAAAGACAAAGCGTGGCGTGACTTCAGAAAAGGATTCCAGTCCTTAGATTTGACAGATCTGGTAGAGAATCCCCTCCCCCACTCCTTCAAACTCACGCTCAAAGACAACGAACAAATCGTTAAAACCGCCAAATATGTTCGGGGATTTGAAAACGTTGAGGATGTCGGCTATATGGGCACCATTGCAGAACGCATCACGAAATTTGCAGCCTACACCCGCCTAGCCGGATTCATTTTGGTCAGTTTGTTGACACTGGCGACGCTGCTCATTGTCGTGAACACCATACGACTCACCGTCATCGCCAGACAGGATGAGATCACCATTATGCATTTGGTAGGCGCCACGGTCCCCTTCATCCGTTGGCCTTTCATTATTGAAGGCGCATTGATGGGCCTCGCCGGATCCTGCGCCTCCGTCGCGATCCTATCCCCACTGTATGGCATGTTCGTTGTTCGCATACAGGAAAAAATGCCTTACATCCCTATTTTGCAAGAGGACTTTCGACTCACACTCATTTACCTTACCTTGATTATCGTGGGCACCTCTCTCGGTATTTTTGGCAGCTATATATCTGTATCCCGTACAATCAAAAACCCATCATGAGCACTATAACCAAACAAGGAGATTCTCTATGTTAAAATTTTTTCGTAATCACGCCGCCGCCATTGGGTGGACCATTGTAGGCGCATTCGTCGTCACGATGTTTGCAGGCGCCTTGCTCATGGGCACGGCCAGCCAAGAAAGCCAAAACACAAGCACAAGCGCACCCAAAGAAAATTGGGCGTATATCGGAGACCTTCCTGTAGACCAATCCCGATTCAAAGAATTGCTCACCCAAAGTTTCGCCCCTTATTCCCAAAACGGCGGATTGGAACTCGATCCCCAAATGGTGGAAATCCTGCAGTATTCCGCGCTCATGCAAGCAGTCCAATACACCATTCTCCACGAAGGCGCTGTCAGTAATAAAGTAAAACCCAGCAAGGAAGAATTAGAAGGCGCCCTGCAACGGGTCTATATCCAATACGACCTCAAAGATAAAAGCGCCCTCAAAAAAACACTCAAAGACAACAACTATCCCTACAACACCTTTATTGACCAACTCAAAAAAGACATTGTCACGCAAAAGTTCCTGACCCACTTACAAAGCAACATTCACCTGACCAACCAAGACGTGGACAACACCTACACACAAATTCGTTTGCAGCATGCCCTTTTCAAACCCTCGGAAAATGCCACAATAAACGATTCGGAAAAACAGGCCCAAGCAGCAGCAACAGCATTGGCCAATGGCAGCACATTTGAAAGCATCGTCAGTTCCTTGAGCAGCAATCCAGAAACGATTGCCAGTGGCGGAGACATCGGATGGGTCAGCGTAGGTATGCTACCCCGGGATCTGGAAAAAGCCGCCTTTTCCTTGGGCAAAGGGGAATGGACACAGCCCATCAGAAGTCACTATGGTTACCATATCGTGAAACTGACGGATCGTCGCAACATAGACCGTCCTGCCAGCATCAATTATGAAGCTGAAAAAGAAGTCCTTTTACCCAAATACCAACAAGCCGCGATAGAGAGCTACATCCAAGCCTTTTTGGAGCGCAACCCACTTGAGGTCACAGACCCTATTCTGGCCGCCTACTATCACAAGTCAAATGGAAACAGAGAATCAGCCATCAATGCATACCAATCTCAAATATCACAGTCGCCCTACGATCCACGGCCCCATTACCTACTCGCCCAACTCTATAGTGCGACAGACCTAGAAAAAAGCATCGCCGAAATCAGGAAAGGAAAAATCAAAATCGACATTGCTCCGACACTGGATTTTGCATCACTACACCTCCTCGAAGGCGACCTTCTTCGCCAATCCGGCCAAGCCAAAGACGCAAACAACGCCTATGACCACGCCATCTCACTGGCTGAAAACCAAGCCAACACATTGCGCTATATGCAGGCTTTTTTCAAAGAAAGACAAGATGCCGCCAGAGCCTCGCGCGTAGAGAAGCTAATGAAAGCCTTAGAAGCCAAAGCCGCACTGCGAGCTGAGGCGGCCAAAGCTCAGGAGAATGAAACGCCTGTAGCGTTACCGAAATAATCCCCGTTATGGCGGGGATTGGGGGGCGCGAGTCCCCCACCCTAGACCAGGAGAAATTCGGTACCACGTAACCGTTTCCTCCTGGTCTAGGGTGGGGGCTCACAGGGATCTAAAGGGCGAAGCCCTTTATTAACCGAGTCCTTTCTCTCA
>JAGYJO010000078.1 GCA_018402095.1 bacterium | reverse complement strand
CGAGTCAAAAAAACCGGAGTTTACTGAGCGTAAATGAGGATTTTTTTGGCGAGTACTGACGCCGCATGGTGCATTTTGCAACAGCCCCCTATTGTAACCATATACTACACCAGGGGGCTTCCAGGGATAAGACCCATCGACTACGCTCAGTGACCAACGGCAGCATTTTGAAACTGTTTGCATTACGCGGAAAAGCCAAGCCGTTTTTTTGTATTGGGGGACTATTTGTCTCCAAGTCCCCTCAAAAAGAAACAGAAAAAAACGATGTTTTCAGAAGCAGAAAAAAAGGGAATACGAGCGTCGTAAAAGATTTAGGAAGAGGGGCTATCATCGTGCAAAATCCATTACTTCATGCCTTTGTAGATATGCATAGTATTTTATCTAAAAAAGGTCGTTCACCTCAAAACTCTCCAGAAAAAACAAAACTATGGCTAAGCGATATTCGGCAATACCTAACCAGTCATATGGGCACACTGTTTTCCAATGCGAAGTTTTATTATGCAACCAATTCTGAGAAATCCTCTGGAATGCCATTCTATTCACTCTTGATCGAACCCCATAAAATAGAATTGGTAGAAACCGTTGGGGGTAATTCTAAAAAAAGTGAGTTTTCACTTCAAACCGATCAAATTTTTATCGACAAACAAAATGCATCATCAGAAGAGTCTGGATTTTTTCTCAAAAAACTGGCTTTCATTGCGCAAGATATAGCCACTTATAAAATCCCTATTTTTGCAGAAAGACCCATTGGAGGAAAACGCTAATGTTTGCGGGGCCGTCTGGCACGAGAAAAACAAATGCCACGGCGACACTCAATAAAGAGAAACGCGTTCCTCAAAACAGTACACTCGAAAATCATCACGGCATAAGCATGAAAAACCCTGAGGAAATAACAGGAAACACACGGGATCTATTTCTCAAAATGCTGTCAAAACTGGCACAGTTTCTTGATTTCGCAGAAACTGGTTTAGCCAATTTCAATAAAAACACAAAACAAACAGGACTCGAAATAAAAAACGACGAACGCCTTACGGAATCCAAATCTCAAAAACCCAAATTGCCAGTCACGCTTGATACAGCACTACAAGCACGTTTGGGCGTTATCACTCAGGTCCCAGTCACAGCAAGCCCACCACCGTCCGAAAATAAAGTGAAATTTTCAGGCACTAACTTCCGATAACCTCCTGTAGACCCAGCTGAGCACAATCGATTTGTCTCAGCAACACAGGAGAAAGTCATGAATATACAAGGAAATACAGCGACTTCACGTAGTCCCTTCACACCACCTGTGAAATCACCACAACTATCTGAGAAAGACTTGCGTATCGCACTCACGCTCATTTGTCTCCCCACTTCCCTACTCATTTTAGGCATGGCTATTCAAGATACAACCAAAACAAAACAACAATTTCCCGAGCAACGTCCACCCATAGATAGTCGCTATCACAAAACAGCTTCAAAATCAGGGTACAACAGCCAATTCGTAACCTTATTCAGACTAGCATGTCTAGCCATAGTGAGTAGGGGGGCTTTAGGCAGCGCCATTTGTGACACCAGTAGTATTACTCAGTTCGGAACAGATCTGACAAACTTGGTAGCCGCAACAACTACACCACTTTCAGCACAAAAAAGCACTTACATAACGGACATCCAAACACAGAACCAGACACTCTACAGCCAATTATCTGATATTGAACACCAACTAAGTAGCTGCATGGACACACCATCAGATGCAAATCAATTTGCAACGTTGCAAGTCTGTAGCGCCGATATATCTACCATTATTCAAGGTTTCTCATCACCACTACTCAGTTTAAACACAACATTAAGCCAAAAATTCAATACGGATTACGGCAGTGCGTCAGAACTCAGTCACGCACTAGTGCCATATACAGGGGCACAATACACGCCACTAAGGGCGGGATATGAAGAAGCGCGGCTAGCATACACAACACCGAGACCAAACGGATGCGGGATAATCTATGCACCTTATATACGAAACCTTACAAACGAGGCCATTGTAGCCCGAGATAGTTTTCTCGGAACACTACAAACAGGTTACGATCAAGTCACTGACGTTTTTAGGAACAACCCCATGTCGTTATCAGAACAAGTAAAAACAGATTTCGCGGCATGCACAACAGAGACTACCGCTAGCGAAGTTCTCACGTGTTTAGCCAACGCAAAATTATCATTCAACACAGACACCGCGAATTTATACCAAATACCGAAAAATCTATTGATCTACGTCAATCAATTCCAAGAAACAACCGCGGCCATAAATCTCAGTCCAACTGATTTCAAGGATTATTATACATCACTTTGCCAGCAGACCGCATCACTGAGAAGCGCAGCTATTGGTTGTGGATGGGTACCGCCAACAAACCCACCAACAAGTCAGCCAACAGGTCAGCCAACAGGTATACCCACCGATGAGACCACGGAGAAACCAACACAAGAAAAAACAGAGTGTAAAGATAAGACGTGGGAGGACTTCCTGGCGCACATTATGGGAACAGCGAGTATCACAGGGCTTGTTTTTGGTGTCGGTGGTTATTATTTAGGGGAGCATCGCACCGAAAAACGCATTAAAAATGACGCTATTCAAGCAGCCGCCACAGCCAATTCTCTTGAAGCAACAACACTCGAAGACGGTACAGTAGCCGATGAAACCGTCACAAATACTACGTTAGCTACGCGTGTATCAACGTGGTGCAACCTCGCTCGTTTTTACGTACAAACAGACACAAGAGACCCCGACAGAACCCCACCAGAAGACAATAGCCTTAACCGGGTCTTAGCGACACTAAGACCCTATATAAGTGGACAATTACCAGACCCCACCACAGTGACAGTGGGGAATAACGAAGCTGAGGTGTAACACCTTCCACAAAGTTGGCGACTAGACTAATGAGCCGCCAACGCAGCATCTTTCACGATCAGATCCAAAGCCGTATCTACATCTTCCAAGGAAGCAACATGACAAATCTCACTTCTAAATGATTTGGCATTGTGTATGCCTTTGACGTACTGCAAAAAATGTTTTCGAAATTGCCGCATCCCGTTGAGTTCTCCACGCTCTTCGATCATCCATGCCGCATGTTTGCGAATAACATCTAGTTTATCGGAAAAGGTTTTGGGTTGCTGGTCTTCTGGCAAAAACACCCAGGGATTTCCAATCGCAGCCTGCCCAATCAAAAAGCCATCCAAATTTTGACAAAGTGCAACACCGTCTTCAAGGCGTGTCACACCACCATTTCCCCAAACAGGAATCGTTAACGCGTCTTTGAGCGCGTAAACAGGGCCCCATACAGCAGGAACACCGTAGGGTTCTTGGTACGTTCGGGCATGGATACAAATCATATCAGCACCCGCATTTTGCGCGCCACGTCCAAATTCAATCAGATCACTGGCATCAGACCAACCCAACCGTGTTTTGACAGACACAGGCAAATTGGTCGCCTTTGCAACGGCTTCTATGAGACGAAAGGCCAAATCATGATTGCGACGCAAGGCAATTCCGTGTTCAGATTTCACCACTTTTTTAGCGGGACAGCCCATATTCAAATCAATGCCAGCAAACCCACGCTCTTCGCAAAACTTGGCAGCAGCAGCAAAAGAAGCTTCATTTTTGCCAAATATTTGCGCAATCACAGGGGCTTCCGTCTCTGTGAAATGAAACTTTTCCAGCAACCGAGGTGCTTTATAAGTCAGTCCATCCGCAGAGGTGAATTCGGTATAGGTGACAATAGTCGGCGCCACCGTTTTGCATACCCGACGAAAAGGACTATCCGAATAGCCTTCCATAGGGGCCAGGCCAACACTACAAGGTGGTATTTTAGTCCAAAATGATTTCAAAGACACGTTAAGAGATAGTCGCCTTATTGGCCTGCGTGACGATTTGAGCGAGTTTATTTCGTATGCCATCCATAGTCAAATCCACACTTTTACGGAGAGTAGACAACTTGCCATGGTCGATAAAACGATCAGGAATCGCCAAACTATGCCACTGACAGTGGTGATCAGGAAAGCTACTGTGTATATGTGAAAAAACACCACCAATCTGACAACCTTCTTCCACTACCAAAGCAGCATCACTTTTGGCCAACAGATCCCCCAAAAGCGCGATATCTAAGGGCTTCACAAAGCGAAGATTGACCACACATACGGTCGCAGCCGATTCATTGTAGACCTGTTCAGCGGCTTCGTACGCCAGCCAAGACATATTCCCAACAGCAATTATCACGACATCAAAGCGGTCTTGGGTACCAAAGACGCCCAAGATTTCAGATTTCCCCAACTGTATGGGATCACAACTTTGCGCATCTTGTGCAGGAATAGCTTCTTTGGAATAACGAATAGAAAGGGGATGTGTTTGTGTCATAGACCAGCGCATCATAGCCCGCAACTCTGACCCATCTTTGGGCGCCAATATCGACAAGTTTGGAATGGGCAACATATACGCATAATCAAAAACACCATGATGGGTAGGGCCATCTTCACCCACCAACCCAGACCTATCCAACGCAAATATAACGGGTAGGTTTTGCAAACAAACATCATGCACCATTTGATCATAGCCACGCTGCAGAAAGGTAGAGTAAATGGCCAATATAGGTTTGATACCGCCACGGGCCAAACCGGCTGCAAATGTAACCGCATGTTCTTCAGCGATACCGACATCAAAAAAACGGGTAGGGAAGTGTTCTGCGTATGCATTCAGACCGCTACCACCGGTCATAGCTGGTGTGATAACCACCATATCCGCGTGATCATGGGCCAAACTGACGACTTCCTCTCCAAATACAGATGTAAATGTTTTTGGCTTTACCGTAGCCGCAGGCCCTATTTTTTTGGGGGATACACCATGAAAATTAACAGGATCTGCTTCGGCTTCCGGAAAGCCCTTACCTTTTTTGGTAATAACATGAATCAAAATGGGACCATCAAATCCCTTGGCATAGCGCAAGGCTGTCATCAGCATAGGTAAATCGTGGCCATCAATAGGCCCAAGGTACTTGAATCCAAATTCTTCAAAAATCACACCCATTTTTTCGTCTAAAAGCATATCCCTCATATGGTCTACGGTCTTTTCAATTCGCTTAAACAAAGAATCTCCAATATGCGGGATTTTGCTGACAAACTGTTCCAAACGTTGCTTTGCTTTGTCATAAGCAGGGCTGGTACGCAACTGTGTCATCGTATCTGCCATACGGCCAACAGGGTGAGAAATTGACATATCGTTGTCATTGAGCACACAGATAAAGTTACTATTCAGCGTATGCGCGTTGTTCAACGCTTCGAATGCCATTCCGCCAGATAAGGTTGCATCGCCGATAATAGACACCACACTGTGTTTTTGCCCTAAGACTTCCCGAGCATGTGCCATACCCAGTCCCGCAGAGAGCGCCGTCGAGGCATGCCCGGCGCCAAAGGCATCATGTTCGGACTCATCTATTTTAGCAAATCCTGAAAGGCCACCATCTTGACGCATCGTAAACATATCCGCCAAACGACCCGTGAGCATCTTGTGAACATACGTTTGATGAGAGGTATCAAATAAAAACTTGTCTGTGGGACTCTCGAAAACAGTATGTAAAGCCAAAGTAAGCTCAACCACGCCCAGGTTAGAGGCCAGGTGACCGCCACAGGTATGACCAACAGCAATCAGTCGCTCTCGGATTTCTTGAGCCAAGGACTGCATTTCAGAAATAGATAACGGCTTTAAGGCCGTAGGGAAGGCCAGTTTGTCCAATAATAGTGTCATTGAAATCCTAGTTGGCAAAGCCCCCAAACACTGGCAATACCAATCAAAATACCAATAAAGATCTCAAATGGTGTGTGACCCAAAGATTCGGTGAGTTCTTCATGTTGTTCGTTATCAAAAGTTTTCAACATATGGTTGAGAACCGTGGCATGGCGTCCAGCCGCGTAACGAACACCCGCTGCATCGTACAAAACGACCAAAGAAAAAACAGCACAAATAGAAAAGGGCATAGAGAGCCATCCATACTGAACACCCACGGACGCCGTAAGACCGGTCACTAAAGAGGCATGAGACGACGGCATTCCACCAGGAGCCATCAATCGACGCCAAATCAATCGCTTATGCTTTCGCAATTGATCTAAGACCTTGATGCCTTGTGCCAAAAGCATACCCAAAAGACCCGCTATCAAGGGAAATGCTGGTAACAATACAGTAAGGGTTGTGTCTGAAATCATGTTTCTCTCTTTGCCAAATAGGTTATCATATCACGTAATAGTTCAGAAGGTTTTCCCTCAAAAGGCGTTAACAATTGATGAGAAAGTGCGGCTTGCTCTTTGATTTTATCTTGCGTTCCTTGGAGACCATAAATAGAAATATACGTCACTTTCTGTAGTGTACTATCTTTCTGAACTGCTTTCCCCAAAGTTTCGACATCGCCAACCTCATCCAGTAGATCATCGACCATCTGAAAAAGCAGCCCCATCGCAGCACCCAAGTCCGCCAACTGCTGCAAACGCACCGGCCCAACACCAGACAATAAACCAGGTAATGTAAAACAAGCTTGAATCAGAGCCCCGGTTTTCAGTGCATGAATCTGTCGTAAATGA
>JAGYJO010000077.1 GCA_018402095.1 bacterium | reverse complement strand
GCACAAAAAGTATCCGCGATGCCCAATAATATTGAAAATAATTGAGGAGGATGCAGGAAAGAAAGGCTGTACATATAGGAACAATGAGCCAGGCTAAAAATGGAGCGCCAAAAACATTAAATAGCAGGATATAGGGGACGGTTGCTAATGCAAGAACAAACACAATCTGATTTGTGAGCTGAATTTTTCTAGCCTCATTGGCAGATGTGTGAGTCCGTATTCCAATGGTAAAAAGTGAATGTATAGTGTCTTTTAGGGATTTAAGTGCATCCACCAGTTGTATCTCTCGTTTTTAGGATTAATACTCCACCAGCTACTGCCAGACAACCAGATCTCGAGATTGTCAAAATACTGTAATAAACCTTTTGAAAATTGAGACGGATCTGTTTTAGATGCTTCTTGACACGAATTAATAGATTTATAGAAAGAGGTAACTTCTTTGTTATAGTATTTATCTGTAGTTTCAATAAGGGCAGACTGAAGAGCACTAATCCAAGGGGAAAAGATTGTTTCATTAAAGGAAACATCCTGGTGCAAACGAGCCTCAATAGCATTCAAGAAAGCATCATGATCTAACGTTAAGAATAACGATTGCATCTCGGATGGAAGTTTGATGTCATACTTCTTTTCTATGGCTTTGAGTGCCGGTTCTAATTTTTCTAGCGATTCATTCAAGGCACTGATTGTCGCTAAATCTCTATAAAATAGAATTTTGCGAATATCTTCAGAATCCAATTGATTTAAAACAGACGTTTCTTTAAAGAAGATTTTTTCAGCTACAATTAGAACAATATTTTCTGTCAATCCCTCTAATAAGTCTTTACGCAGTGTTGTGATATCATTAAAAACACCGATAGCATCGCCACAAGACAAAATGGCACTGTTTACGGCAGGAATCATAAGTCTCAGGCTCGCTAGACCCCCCAATGAAAAATCCTCAAAGGCGGCGCACAAAGAAAATACAAATTCTACGCCACTAGAATGGCTACGAAGCCTTAAGAAATTTAGCTCATTGGTTTCTAGAACTGCGGTTAAATTCCCTGATGAATAAGCGCGTACAAAGTCAGCGCGAATCTGTGTTTCGTCTACCATGGCATTTAAATAACCGGAAAAGGCCGCATGAACGCTCGGCAGAAATTCCAATGCCAGTGCCATTTTTAAATGATGCCCCATTTCAGCCACCATTTTCACAAACGGAGGAATCCCTGTTTTTTTTGAATACGCTTCAGGATGTGCAAATGCGTGGTGCATCATAACCTGTTTTTCTCGTAGAGAAGTTGCAAAGTCGTCCTGTGTTTGTAAAAGTTTATCGATATAGTCATCATACAAAAACAGTCCCGAGATACAAATTAAAGCGGCGGTTAATTTATCTTCATCAGCATTTGGATAGCAGCTCGAAACCAATTCTGGGATTTGACTTTCTCGAAGTGGAAAAGCCGGCGCCATTTGATGTATCCACGCTTCACAATGAGGGATAATTGCTTCTTCGTACTGATTTTTTCCCTTTGGAGTGGGTAGCTTGGCGGATAGTGGAGATGTTGAAAAAAACGAACCTAATTGAATAGAATGCATTACATATTTTAGAGAATCATCAAATGAAGGGCTTTTTACTTTCCCCCCTGACACCGCTGATATTTTACACAAAAACACAAAAGCACCTCCCAAATCCTAAGTTCTTGAATCCTACTCTCAATCCATTTATTTTAAAAGCGTTTGTCTATTTTCTCCATAAAAAAAAACAGACTCGTAAACGCTCACAATTATATTACAAAACCGCGCTGATCACAGCACAGAAAATATACTCCCGTCACGATTTGAAATCAATTTCTCATTCTATTTACTATCTTTCCGCAAAAAAATACAGAAAAAACAGACAAAAAAACCAACACAAATATCGGCTTTGGAAGAGGCCTTTCCAAAACGCTTGGTGGGCGTGGCTATTTCTTCTCTTTGTTTATCCACCCCTGCATATACTCCCGTATCTCTGCGATCTGATCATGGGCGCGGATAATCCCAATCATCGGGGGGGCATACGTGGCGATATTGGCAATGTTGGCCATGGAGACACCGCCTATCGCAACGTAGGGGATTCCCAGTGTCGCGACTTCGCGGAGGTAGTCGTATCCAATGCCTGCACGGCCGGGTTTTGAAGGCGTCTCCCAGATAGGGCCGACGCTGATATAGTCGGCGCCGTCGGTGACTGCTTTTTGGCCTTGTGCAAAATCATGGGTGGTGCGTCCAATGATGCGTTGGTGGCCTAGGATATTTCGTTGTACGGAAATAGGGACGTCATCTTGGCCTGTGTGCAGACCATCGGCGTTGATCGCGATGACGATGTCGATATGGTCATTGATGATGAAGGGGATTCGTGAGTTCTGATATTGGGCTTTTAGCGCTACGGCTTTGTCGTAAATTTGGGCTTTTGTGGCGTGTTTGTCCCGTAGCTGTATCACGCTTGCGCCAGCTTCGGCGCCGGCTAGCAAGGTGGCGACGTCATCTGAAATGACATAGACCCCTGGTGCTATTGTGGGTTTGGACGCCAAGAGTACAATCTCTTTTTCTAGCATATAGAGGTCGTATCGGAGTTTGTTGTAGGTTGCGTTACCCGTGTATTCTTCGAGCACGCGGAGGCCCTCTGTGGCACGTTTGAAGTTTGCCCGCAAAAGGGACAGGATGTCGGGTCGTTTGGTGGGTGGGGCGTAGGCGCGTGCATCTTCGTCCACATTGCGCCCCATGAGGTGTTCTTCATGCGCGGTTTCTGTGGCATTGAGGACATGCCGTAGGGTGGCCATTTTGTGTGATAATTCCTCATCACTGAGTACAAAACGAACGTACTCCTCTATGACACGCAGGCCTTCTGCGACGCGGTTGAGATTGGCGTCGATGATCCTAGCGTCCACGGGTGTGGCCTAAAATGACATGGGCGGCTTGGCTGATTGGGTTTTTGGCCGGGAAAATGCGACGGATCAGGGTGTTGTATCCGTCTATCATTTGTTTGCGCATGGGGTCCCGTTGGATGTGAATGACCTCTTCTGCGATATCTTTGGGGACCATTTTATTTTGAATAAATTCGGGAACAAGGGTGTGGTGACTCAAAATATTGGGGAGTCCGATATGTTTGATCTGAATGCGTAGCCCATACTTGGCAACGACATAAGACAAGGGTGACAAGGCCCCGAGGATAATCATGGGCACCCGATAGAGTAAGAGATGTAGGGTCATGGTCCCGCTGGCCGTTAGGGCGACAGTGCTTTTTTTGAGCAGGGTATCTTTGTCGCCTTCCCAGAGCAAAACCCCTAGGCTTGGGGCATGTGTGGCAACGAGTTTGCGGATCACTGGAACGAATCGGCTATCCGTGACGGCGATGGTGAAGTGGTATCCCAGTTGTTTGTTGTGTAGGTGTTTGGCTGTTTGTAACATTTTGGGGAGCAACCGTTCTATTTCCTGTGGGCGAGACCCTGGCCACAACGAGAGGAGGGGCATCGTGGTTTGGGTGGCTTCCGATGGCTCCGGCAAAGATGGGAGCAGAAAGGGTAGCGGATGCCCGAAATAATGTGCTTGTGTGGCCAGTGATTTGTAGAAATCATACTCCGGCTCAAAAATAGTAATAATATCGCGGCTATAACCGGCTATTTTTTTTGCCAGTTTTTCGTCTTTCCATAGCCAGGAGTTTGGTGTGATATAGGTGACGATGGGGATCTTGTAGTGTGAAAGTAGTGAGGCGAAGCTGCTGTGAATGTGTTGGAAATCCACGATGACGGCGACGTCTGGCTTGTGGGTTTCGATATGTTTTTTGAGTGCTTTTAGCAGTGATTGGCGAAAGCGTCTGTAGCCCATGCTGACCAACCCCAAGGGGCTTTTGTAGGCGGTTTCATAGATGAATACATCGCTGGTGGCCCTGAGTCGGTCACCGCCCGCTGCCGCGATATGACATGTGGGGTGGAGATGCTTGAGTGATTTGACGAGCTCGGCGCCGTACATGTCCGAAGAGATTTCCCCAGACAAAATGAGAATGTTGTTAACTTTCATCCTCGTCTACCTTGCCTACTTTTTTGGTGATACCGCGTGGGGAATCTACTTTGAGAAAATTGAGCAAATGTAGGCCTTCTGGACTTTCTACCCCTTTGGCTTCGATATCTTTGATGGCTTGTGATGCGTTTTTTTCCATACGGTAGTAGTTGTTGAAAATAAACCGAACCTCTTGGATGGCTGGGCGTGGTACCCCTCTGCGTTTGAGTCCGATGAGATTCAAGGTGCGAATCATAGCGGGGTTTCCTTCACAGAGCATGAATGGTGGTACGTCTTGTGGGAGACGGGTGTAGGCACCTACCATGGCGCCTTCTCCGATACGAACAAACTGATGGACGCCGGTCATTCCACCGATGAGCGCGCGGTCTTCGATGATGGAATGGCCTGCGATATTGGTCATGTTGGCAATGGTGACATGGTTGCCTATTTGGCAGTTGTGCGCCAAATGCACATTGGTGAGAAATAGATTGTCAGAGCCGATCACGGTGGCGGCTTCTCGTCCTGTGGCGCGATTGATGGTGACGTATTCCCGAATGATGTTGCGGTCACCGATGCGCACAAAAGACCGCTCACCTGCGTACTTGATGTCTTGTGGTCCGGATCCGATGACAGAGCCGAAGTGGACATGGCAATCGCTGCCCAACTGGGTCCATTTTTCGATCATGACATGGCCTTCGATGATGGTCTTGTCACCAATGACGACGTTTTCACCGATGATGACATTGGGGCCGATGACCACATCTTTTCCCAAGATGGCAGAGGCATGCACGGAGGCTGTTCTGTGGATTTGGGGGCGTGTGGGGCGTAAGGATAATGTGAATGTGAATTGGCCTTCGCAGACGACTTCGCCGTCGACCAACGCGATGCCGTCCATGCGGACAAAGTCTTCTTTGATTTTGTGGGTGACCATTTCGAGTCTGAGTTGGTCTCCGGGTGAGACGGGTTTTCTGAATTTGACTTTGTCCATTGCGGCAAAAAGAGCAAGGCGACCGGCAAATTCGGAATCTCTGAGGAGTAGGGTGCTGCCTGTTTGGGCGAGTGCCTCCAAGATGAGGACGCCAGGCATGATGGGCTTTTCGGGGAAGTGGCCTTGAAAGAAGGGTTCGTTGATGGTGACGTTTTTGATCCCCACGATACGTTCTTTGTGAACATATTCTAAGATACGGTCCACGAGCAAAAAGGGATAGCGGTGTGGGATAACGCCACGGATATCTTGGGTATCAAGTACAAAATCGCTCATGTGATGGTTCTTTCAGGGGAATGGATTTTATAAAAAATACCTATCCCCAAATGAAACCGGGAACGGGTGCCTTTCCAAATCGCTCTGGTCACATATGAGGAATATGCTCCCGCCACGATTTGAAATCCGGGTTTCATTTTGGAACGGGTATAATTATCAAAAAAATGGAGGCTAGTATGTTCAAGAAATCACAGTTTTTACAGATAGGCTTGTTGTCGGTGGCACTGATGACACCTCTTTTGGCCAAGCCACAGGTTGCTTTGTTGGCTACTGGGGGGACAATTGCTGGTGCCGGTCATGCGCGTACGTCTTCGCAATATACAGCCGCTGTGGTGCCTGTGACCCAGCTGATCGCCGATGTCCCTGAAATTTCAGCAATCGCAGAGATCCATGGGGACCAGGTTTGCCAACTGGCCTCCCAAGCCATGACCCCGGAAATGTGGCTAAAAATCGGTAAACAAACACAAGCCCAACTCGACAAGGAGGCTATCGTCGGTGCGGTGATCACCCATGGGACAGATACCATGGAAGAGACCGCTTATTTCCTCGATCTTACACTCCAAACAACAAAGCCGGTGGTATTGGTAGGGTCCATGCGGCCCGGGACTGCGCTGGGTGCTGATGGTGCCGCCAACCTCTACCAAGCGGTGAAAACGGCCATCTCAGATAACAGCGCAAATAGAGGGGTTATGGTACTCATGAATGACACTATTTTTGCGGCAAGAGAGGTGACCAAAGGACATCCGTTCAAGCCCTCTGCGTTTGAGTCTCCGAATACAGGTCCTGTTGGCGACTTTCATGACAATGCCCCTTTCTATTTGTCTCGGGTAGATCGCAAAGTCGAGAGCCCTTTTGATATTCGCAAATTATCTGCTCTCCCAGGTGTTGCTATTATCTATGGCTATGCGGGTAGTAGTGCAGCCCAAGTACGGGCAGCTGTGCAGGAAGGTGCCCGAGGCATTGTCATGGCCGGCGTTGGCAATGGCAACCTCAATCCAGACACAGAGAAAGCCCTCATTGCGGCCAGACAAGACGGCGTTGTGGTCGTGCGTAGTAGCCGCCTTGGTAGTGGTAGTGTGACCAAAGAAGCTGAAGTGGATGACGCCAAACATGGCTTTGTTGTTGGTGGTTCGCTGAATCCGCAAAAAGCGCGTGTGTTGCTGATGCTCGCGCTCACGCAGACAGTGGATCTGGATCGTATTCAAGGGTATTTTGATACCCTGTAGGTGTTTACGTTCGGGGACGACGGTCCCTGAGCTTGTCGAATGGGTAGTCCCCCAATACCAAACGCCTTTCTCGGCAAAGCCGAGCCAGTAAAAAAGACTCAAAGGGCTTCGCCCTTTGGATCCTGTGCCAAGGTCTCTTTGC
>JAGYJO010000076.1 GCA_018402095.1 bacterium | reverse complement strand
CACTGAGAGAGAACAGATGATTTTGAAATTGCGTTTTGGATTTGATGATGGCCGTCCACGCACACTTGAAGAAGTAGGTCGTGTTTATAGTGTTACCCGTGAGCGTATTCGTCAAATCGAAGAAAAGGCATTGCGCAAGCTAAGACACCCTGCACGTCGTAGTCGTTTGGACTCTTTTCGTAAGGTAACGCATCCTTAACCAACCACGGCCTAGAGGGTTAGGGATTGAAAGGGCTTAGCCCTTTCAATTATGGCTGTGCGTGCTCGCTTCTGGCGAGCACGCGGTGTTTTTTTTTGGGGGGGAAGAGAGCCGTAGAGCTGGGATTAACGCAGCGCTGCGAATTCAGTTCGTAAAATATGCCATATTTGAGTGGCGGCGGTTCCATTGCCGTAGGGCGAATTTGCATTGGCCATCTTGGTATAGACCTGTTCGTCGCGTAATAGTCTTGTGACGGCTTCTGTGATGACGCTTGGGTTCGTGCCAACGAGTTTGGCCGCACCTGACATGACGCCTTCTGTACGTTCTGTCTCGTCACGCATGACTAGAACAGGTTTGTTCAGAGCAGGCGCCTCTTCTTGGAGACCACCAGAGTCTGTGAGTATCAAATAAGATTTCGAGAGCAACCAAACGGTTGATGGATAGTCCAATGGCTCTGTGAGCAAAATGTTTTGGGTGTTACTTAGATATTTTGAAACGGTGTCCTGTACTTTTGGGTTTTTGTGTACTGGAAATATGATTTGGCAGTCGGGGTGTTGTTTTACGATCTCTTGCAACGCTTGGCAAATATGAATCATTGGCTCGCCATGGTTTTCTCGGCGATGGGCGGTCACGAAAATGATTTTTTTGTTTGGATCGATGACTATATTTTTGGGTGCCGTTGTTTTTTTGAGGGTGGCGTATAGTGCATCAATGCCCGTGTTTCCGACGTTCCAGACCCGTTCTTGAAACCCTTCTGTGTGTAGTTTCTGGGCGGCTTTTTTGGTGGGGGCGAAGTGATAGGTTGTCATTTGACTGATGAGACGACGATTCATTTCCTCAGGAAAGGGGTTGTAGGGATCGTCTGTGCGTAACCCTGCTTCAATATGTGCAACAGGTATCTTTGGTAAAAAGAGGCCAAAGCGCCTATAAAAGAGGACTGTGTATCCCCTTTGACAAATACAACGTCAGGCTGCGTGCTTTCTAGCCAAGTACTGATTTCGGGGAGCATGCGGGCACTGAGTTCAGCGAGTGATTGACCCGGAACACACGCTGTTAATGTATGGATATCTCTGTAGCCAAAAAAATCCAGCATGGGTGTGATTAGTTCACGGTGTTGTCCTGTATTACAAACGCGGACTTCGAAACCCTCTGGAGGGGATAGAAAGGCTGCCATTTTGATGGCTTCTGGACGTGTGCCTAGTATGAGTCCGATTTTTATGGCGCTCATATTAGGTTGTCATTTTTCCGCGACCCATGACGACTTTTCCTGTACGGACAAGCTCGATAATGCCGTAATCTTGCAAAAAGGCGACCATGGCATCTAACTTTTCGGTGGAACCAGTGACTTGAATAATGAGCTCTTCCGGCCCCAAATCAATGGTGATGGATTTGAAGTGTTGAATCACTTGCAATAGCTCCGCACGTTTTTCTGCTTTGGCATGTACTTTGATCAGTGCCAATTCTTTTTCGACAACTTCTCTAGAGTCTTTGTGTTCACTTGCGTGGACTACATCAATGAGCTTGCTGGCCTGCTTGATGATTTGCTCCAATACAGAGGGTTCTCCGTGCGCCGTAATGGTCATTCTGGAATAGCGGCCATCCAGAGTGGGGGAGACGACCAAGGATTCGATGTTGAATCCCCTGCGTGAAAAAATGAGTGAAATACGGAGTAGAACACCCGGTTTGTTTGCAACCAACAAGCTAATGGTATGAATATGGGGACGGTTTTTAATTAATTCGATGATGGCCATAATAGTTTCCTTTTAGGTGCTTCCCTTTGGTTTTTCCATTTTGTATTTAGGGGCTTCGATGATCATGTCATCACTGCTGCCGCCGGCTGGAATCATGGGGAATACGTTGTCTTCTTTCACGACTTCAGCATGAATGATGCAAGGGCCATCATTATAGGCTAGTGCTTTTTCCAATATGCGGCGAACATCGGCGGGACGTTTGATGCGGAAGCCTTTGATACCATAAGCTTCACCGAGTTTCACGAAATCGGGGTTGCCTTCCAAATCTACGCCGGACAAGCGTTGGTCATAAAAAAGCTCTTGCCACTGACGTACCATTCCCAAAAATTTATTGTCGATGACAACGATTTTGAGGGGCAACTTTCTAATAGCAGCTGTGGAGAGTTCGAAGGCCGTCATTTGAAATCCACCATCGCCTACGATTGCGATAACGGTTTGGTCTGGACATCCCATTTGTGCACCAATGGCTGCTGGAAACCCAAAACCCATGGTGCCAGCACCACCGGAACTAATCCATGTATCTGGTGCATGTGTTTTGAAAAATTGAGCCGCCCACATCTGGTGTTGGCCGACATCTGTGGTGACGATAGCATCCCCTTTGGTGAGGTTGTAGAGTTCGTCGATGACATGTTGGGCTTTGAGACCCCCATGAATTTTGTAGCCCAAGGGATATTTCTTTTTGTAAGCATCCAGCTCTTTGAGCCAAGGTTCTGTGGGGAGTGGCTCTACCATTTTAATCAGTTCAGTCAAAATGGCTTTTGCGTCACCAATGGCGTAAGCGTCTGGTTGTAGTACTTTTCCTATTTCTGCGATATCGATATCAATATGTAGTTTTTTTGCATTGGGGCAAAATCTTTCGATTTTGGCCGGTGTGATGCGATCGTCCCAACGACAACCAATTGAAAAAATCAGATCGCAATTGGAAACGGCTTTGTTGGCATACGCGGTGCCATGCATGCCTAACATACCTAGCGCTAGCGCATGATTTTCAGGAAAAGCACCTTTTCCCAATAGCGTGTTGGTGACCGGTGCGCCTAGTTTCTCTGCCAGTGTTTTCATTTCTTTGGAAGCACCTGATATCAAGATGCCGTGTCCTGCCAAAATTAAAGGTTTTTTAGATGCTTTAAGGAGTTCGGCTAGTTTTTGGATGTCTTTTTTAGGTGCTTTTTCAGGAATGGTGTAGCCTGGTAAGTCCATCGTGATGTTTTTGAGAGAGGCTGTGCAGTCTGCACTGGTAATGTCTTTGGGTAAATCGATAATAACGGGCCCTGGACGTCCCGTTTGTGCGATATGAAAGGCTTCTTCTACGATTCTTGGAATATCATTGGGATCTTTGACCAAATAGCTATGTTTGACCAATGGGGCTGTAATGCCAAAGACATCGGCCTCTTGAAAGGCATCTTTTCCCAATGCCGAGGTAATGGTTTGTCCGCACAATACGACCAGCGGAATTGAATCCATTTGTGCGGTGATAATACCTGTAATGGTGTTTGTCGCACCGGGTCCGCTGGTGACGAGTACAACCCCTGGTTTATTCGTAGCACGTGCATAGCCATCTGCAATATGGGTGGCACCTTGCTCGTGACGAACCAAAACGAGGTCTATAGTGGAATCAAATAATGCGTCAAAAATGGGAATGGCTGCGCCACCGGGGTATCCAAATATGAATTTCACATCTTTGTTTTCTAAACACTTGATCAGGGCCTCTGCGCCAGTTGTTGCTTTTTTTGTCATTTTAGAGCCTCGCGTTTCTGTTATTTTTCTATTTTATCAAAATAGTTATTTTTTGGGAGTTCTTTTTCTTTCTGTTGTTTGTTTTGTTTCTTTTTGTTTTGTTTTGATTTTACTTCTTTGTTTTTGTTGTTTTTCTGATTCCGGGCAGGGTAAAATCCCCTCCCCCCAAAAAACTTTTCCTCAGCAAAGCTGAGCGAAAGAAAAGAATCTCCAAAGGGGCCCGGTCCTTGATCCCGTTTCAGCCTCTCCGGGGTAGGAATCCTTTAGATTCTGTAATCATTTCCTAGATGGGGGTAAGGGGGCGACATCTCGGCTGCGCTCAGTGACCTAAAACCCCGAAAAATCTTCGCTCAGCGAAGCTGAGCGAGTGGAGGATTAACAAAGGGCTTAGCTGGTCCCTGAGGCATCTCAAAGGGTGGATCCCACTTAGCCCTCTGGCGTGTAGAAACTGACGCGTTATTCCTGAATAACCGCATCTGGACAATCAAGGGCGCACTCCTTATTCTGGGTTCCCCATGCGTGATTCTAATCTGGTACATACTTCTGGCATCAATGGTCAGACAGATGTTTTTGGGATTATTGATATCCCCTTGCTCATTCTGCTTCACCAGGCGATAGACTTGCCTATCGTGAACATGGCCTGAATGCCGTCTATGTGCCTTTCCAGTTGTGGATAAGCAGTCTATTCAATCTGCGTTGTCTGGTATAATGTGCCTTGTCTATCAAGGGTGTGAACGTCACTGTACCTTATAAAGAAGCTGTTTTGCCTTTTGGATTGTGGATTCTGTTGCCTCTGAAATGGGTGCGAGGAATAATTATTGTGAATAAGAATGGCTTTTTGACAGGGTACAATACGGACGGTGATGGCTTTGTTCTTCGAAAGAAGAATTGTCTTGATTCCTGAAAAAAATCGGTGGCCATTATTATGCTGGCGGTAGCGGGGATTGCCTTGCACTTTGTCGTGCGGGTATTTCTGAATTATTGGTTTACTCTAGGACGCCAGAAAAAACGATGGGCTTGTGTACGGCGATACAGCGCGTTTATCCCACTATTCGTGTTGTCGCGTGTATAGAGCCTTTTTCAGATGCTGCTGTTGATCTGATTGTCCAAACGACGCCCTTGGGTATGCAAGGCGTGAATGAAGGTAAGTGTCCTTTGCCCTCTATGGATTGGGTTTCTCCACATCACGTGGTTGTTGATATTGTTTACAAGCCTGCGATCACCGCTTTTATGTCGGCTGCTATTTCGCGTGGGGCCAAAGTGTTAGGTGGTGCAGGTATGTTGGCCGGTCAGGGGATTTTGGCTTATCGCTTGTTTACAGGAAAAGATATTCCCTATCGCATTATGAAAGATGCTTTAGAATGAAAGGTGCTCATCATGCATAAAGTAAGTCCGTTTCAGCGCGTTGCTGTATTTGTAGATGTTCAGAATATGTTTTACTCAGCAAAACATCTTTGGAACGCAAAATTGAATTTTGCAAAACTTATGGAAACGGCTGTGAATGGACGGCAATTGGTACGTGCTTTCAGCTATATTGTTGAAAATGCAGAATCGGATCAAACGGCCTTTATCGAAATGCTACAAGGTAACGGCTATGAAGTGAAATCCAAAGAACTGAGAACACGGGCGGATGGCTCTGCAAAAGGGGATTGGGATATGGGGATTGCCATTGATGCGATTTCCATGGCGCCCAAGGTGGATTGTATTGTCTTGGTGTCTGGTGATGGTGACTTTTTGGAATTGGTATTGCATCTCAAAGCACAGGGACTTCGTGTAGAGACCTTGTCTTTTATTGGCAGTACGAATGAAGATTTGATTGAAGCCTCAGATTACCATTTGCCTATGGATGAATCGGTGTTAATCCCTGCAAAACGTTCCGCCTTTAAACATTTTTCTCGCTAAAAATTTTGGTGTAGATTTTTGCTTTAAGCGGACTCTTGCTGGGGTGTATCCGTGTTTTCTATTGGAATTTCTTCTTGTGCGGGTACAATTTCAATATTTGAGTAAACACGAATTTTTTGAGGTTCGATTTTTACGGTAGGTTCTACAGAATACATTCTCAGATAGCGGGGGTTTTCGTTTTTTCCGAAGGCTTATTTTAGGGGGCGTCATCTGTGTCTTATTGATGGCCTTAGCATGCCACAACGTTGATCGCCAATCCGCCGAGTGATGTTTCTTTGTAGCGTTTTTTCATGTCTTCACCTGTTTGGCGCATGGTTTTGATGACTTTGTCCAAAGAGACGATTTGGGTGCCATCCCCTTGTAAGGCCAGTCTTGCGGCATTAATGGCTTTGATCGCGCCCATCGCATTTCGTTCGATACATGGGATCTGTACCAACCCTTTCACGGGGTCGCATGTGAGTCCTAAATTATGCTCCATGCCAATTTCGGCGGCACATTCGATTTGATCATTGCTACCGCCCAATAGTGCTGCCAATCCACCAGCCGCCATTGAACAAGCGACACCGACTTCTCCTTGGCAACCCATCTCAGCACCGGATATGGATGCATTTTTTTTGTACAAAATACCGATAGCGCCTGCGGTGAAAAAGAAGGTGCGCAGATTTTCGGATGACAACTTTTGATAATATTTTTTGTAATAATGTAACACGGCGGGAATAATGCCTGCGGCACCGTTTGTAGGTGCCGTGACCACGCGTCCACCGGCGGCATTTTCTTCATTGACCGACAATGCGAACAAGCTGACCCAGTCCATGACGTCGGAATGTGTTTCCTGCGTGTTTTGTAGGCGTTGGTACATTTTTGCGGCACGGCGACGCACATGTAACCCCCCGGGCAATACACCATCGGTATGGCAGCCTTTTTCTACACAGTTTTTCATGGTGTCCCATATTTTTTTGAGACCAAAATCTATGTCTGATAAAGACTGCCAGATCACTTCATTTTCGAGCACCATTTCGGAGATAGTCATATTTGTTTTTTTGCAGTTGAGTATCAATTCGTC
>JAGYJO010000075.1 GCA_018402095.1 bacterium | reverse complement strand
AGATGTAATTGACGCTTACAGCTGTTTCTCCGTTTTTGGGCGACCGTGCTCCAAGTAATAGAGAACCCGAGCTCCCATGAACGTGACATTAAAAGAAATGAATATCCAAATGAGAAAACCGAAGACGCCGGCAAACGTGGCATATAAACGATTAATATCGGTCGCAGCTAGGATATAAAAAGCAAATGATTTTTTGAATAAGATTAGGAGTATCGTGACTGTAATGGTGACGATAATCGTGTTGATCCATTTTTTGCCGGGACGAGGTGTGAGAAAGTGGTATAGAACGGTGAGCACCGAAAAAATAGTGATGAGATTGTAAATGTTCACCACTTTTGAAAAAAGAAACAGAACATAATAGGGTAATCCTTTTGTGAATAGTGGGCTGTGTGACAGTGTTGAGATGGTGGCCGATGCAAGTGCCCCTAGCATGTAGGCGGCTAGTGTGAGTAGGGTGAGTAAGCTCACCCAAATCATTTCATGAAAGAGTCTCCGTTTGTATTTTGTGTCTATTTCCATAATGGTATGTAGGGCTCTTTTGAGTCCGGAAATGAGATACATAGAGAAGTAATAAGCAATGGCAATGCCAAAAACGCTGTAGGCCTCACGTTGTTGGTGTAGGAGTACCAGGACATGTCCTGGGTCGAAGGGGAGTTGCGGGAAAATGGCGAGAATTAAGGTTTCTAGTCGCACATTGTCTATTGGTAATAGCGAGACAATAGTGGTCATGACAATGAGTAGAGGGATGGATGAAATGAGTGTGAAGTAGGTAATCGCGGCTGTGTGAAAATCCATTTTGAGGCGAAAGTGGTCCAGAATGGCGTTGTACCAACAGGTGATGTAATAAGCGAGGCGATTCATGGGAGTGCCATCCTCGCCTTTTGTTTTTGTTTTGTCAAAGGGGGCAGGGGGGATAGAACGTGTGATAGCCCTTTCTATCCCCTGCTAGGAAACCCTCGTTCCTTTATAGTTGTATATCAATGCCGGCGGTTAGCGATGATGCAACGGTGTGAAAGTTTTTGACCAATTCTATTTTTTGACCGAGTAGGTTTGTGCCGGTGAGAGACACTGTGGCGGTGTCTGTCAGTCTATATCTGATGCTGGCGCTTAAATCTGTATAGGCGTCTAGCGGAACGGTTGGGCCTGGGTTGTTGACTTTGTCGACCCTGTTGCCTACCGCGGTGAGACTGCCACCCAGTTCCCATTTTCCATATTTAAGGCTGCCTTTGAGAATAGCTTTTGTATTGGGAACACGTAGTGCTTGATCATGGCCTTGGTGGGCTTGTTGCTCGACGTAAATGAGATCGAGGCTTTCG
The DNA here is from genome assembly GCA_018402095.1 of bacterium. Lineage (GTDB taxonomy): Bacteria > Margulisbacteria > Marinamargulisbacteria > SXXA01 > SXXA01 > M30B43. The sequence goes on along the minus strand of JAGYJO010000075.1, from coordinate 5,468 downwards.
ATGATGGACACTGGCAATAGACTGATTCGGTATTGAAAGCCATGGGAAATAAAGTTTTCGGATTGATTGAAATAGGCATAAGTGTCGAAGTCGTAATCAATTTTATTGCTAATGTGGTTGTCAAATACAGCACCCCTATTTCTACTGGTCATAGGATGACTTGCTTCTATACGTGTGATGCTTGATTCTGGTCCGATGTTGTCACCACTAAATTGATTGTTGGAAAATTCACTAATGCTTGGGAATCGGTAGCCTGTACTGAGGGAGCTTTTGAGTGTGAGTTTGTCTATTTGTGTGCCAACTGACAAGTCGTAGGTTCCAATGCTACTGGCTTCAAACCATTCCTGACGATACCCCAAGCCGAGTGTGAATTCTGGTAGCGTCATTAACCCTCTGCCAAACAAGCTGTCCCTGTGGAAATGTTTGTTGGGGTTCCATGTGTTTTGTCCGTCTTCCATGTACCGTTCGTATCCTGAAATGATCGTTGTGTTGTCGTATTGTCCTGTGTGTGTGAGTTGAATAGCCTCGCTTTTGCCAGAAAATTCAGTCCAATAGTCGTAAGTGTTGTCTCTTCTAGTGACTCTATGACTGGTGTAGCGAAGGGCGATTTGATGGGTGTCGTTGAGCGTGAACTTGGCGGTGCTACCAAATAGATCTTGTTGTGCGTATAACACTTTGTTGTCTTCGCTGGTGGTGGCATTTTGATCTAGTCCAAAACTACCGTCTAGTCGTTTGTAGGTGGTTTCAACTGAAAAAGGGTTGAGATCAATCTGATGGAGAATTCCCCAGTTTTCTACGTGTTTGGGGTCCGTTTCTTTTCCTTCTGCGTAAGCTGAAAAAGTACTATCACTCAGGGTGGCATGTTGTACAGTTAATGAGCCTATTTCTGTGTCTTCTTGCCATTGTGTGGCTGTGCGGGTGTAATTTGTTCTGAAAAAGTGTTTGAAGAAACGTGCTTTAGGGTCTGACTTGAATGCAATGACGCCGCCAACTGCATCTGCGCCATAAAGTGTGCTCATTCCCGTCGATACAATGTCCACACTGTCAAATGTGTCCAAGAGCACACTGTCGGCATAAGGTGCGCCTTGTGTGCTAATGGCGTCTTTGATGTCGATGCCGTCTATGAGGATTCTGACCTGTTGGGAAGGTAATCCCGTCATGAAAATGCCGCCAACCCCAGTCTCTGCGTTTGTTGATAAAAGCGGGTGACTACGTAGCACACTATTGAGATCAAGATGCCCTTGTTTTTGCGTTTGGGAAACGTCAATCCTTTCTGCATCAATGCCCAGATTGGGTACATAACGATTCAGCCTTGTAGCGGTCACTGATATGGGGGGCATCGTTTGTATCCCAGACGTTGGTGTCATCGTATCTGAGACAGCAGCAATAGGCGAAAAGGGGGCAATAGACAAAAGGGCAACGGACACCCAACGGGCGCCAGTAAATAAAGACATAGGATCCTCCGTGTGCCAATCCGCGAGCGATTGGAGAAAAAATAGTTACTTCAGACAGGTAACCCGACTACAGTTTGTGTATTCAAACCTATACGGTTGCGCGACAGCTGGGGTTCTAACCCATTCCCCTGGGTGAAGTGGGTGTAATCTAGCACGGCTGTTTCTGCCGTCGCAAACTATTTGGTACCCAGGATTTTTTCAAACTATCGTCAGGGGGCTATTTCGAAACAGATCCATCTGAGTTATGGTTATTGGGTACTTATAGCTCGCCCAAAATGAATTGTCCGGTTTCTTATGTATGATTTATACACTACAAAACCAGACAACCCATTTTGGATCGGCTATATTAGGAGGTTTCATCATGCGTATTTGTTTATTAGCACTGTTCTTTGTTTTGTCCACCACAGCACCGGTTTTTGCTCAGACGGAGACGATTGTTGCTGTTTCTTTGTATGACGCGATTAGTCTTCCGCCTGCGTCTGCGGTGAAAGGGCTTCGGCTGAATCTTTTTATGGAAAACTATGGCTATGTTTCTGGATTAAGATCTAGGGTGATTATCGCCACGGTGTACAGAATACGGGTGTTTTGATCGCCGGTGTTCAGCTTGGTCACAAATCATCGGGGTTGCGCGTGAGTCTTTTGAATGTGGTGGATAAATGTCCGGACTGCAGCTGGGACTGCTGAATTTTAATAAATTTGAAATGCATGGGCCCTCTCTAGGTCTTGTTTATAATGAAGCCGCCATCAAATCTGTGGGGCAGCAGCTGGGCCTCCTGGAATATGGCTGGCGAATCTGAGGGAAATTCAGTTCGGTGTATTTAATTATGCTGCGGAATTTGAGGGGATGCAGTTGGACTTATCAATGTCGCAGGGAAGATGTCTGATGGCCTACAGTTAGGTCTTTGAATTTAGCAATGGGGTATTTCCTATTCTGAAGTTGTAGTGGTATAGATTTCTATATGGATACTGCTGTTTGTGGTAATCACTTCCTAGACGGGGGCAAGGGGGCGACACTTCGGCTGCGCTCAGTGACCTAAAACCCCGAAAAAAAACATTATTTCGCTCAGCAAAGCTGAGCGAAAATAGTGAATGTCAAGGGCTGACGCCCTTTGAATCCCTGTTAGCCCTGGCGTAGGAAGCGGTTACGTTTATTGGGCTTGTCTCAATGGTGTTGTTTTGAAAAAAATTGCCCCAAGTAGCGTTATTCACGTAAAGTGTAGGCCGTTTCGTGCCTCATGGTTCGGACGCAATGATTTATGGCGGCGTAGCTCAGTTGGTTAGAGCACACGGTTCATACCCGTGTTGTCACTAGTTCGAATCTAGTCGCCGCTACCAAACACAACATATCATTTTGGAACTAAAAAGGAGCAGGCTCATGCCCTTGTATGATTACAGATGTCGAGGCTTGTGGCCATACATTTTGAAGCGCGCCATGGCATGGCTGAGCCGGTACCGGCGGTTGTCCTGTGTGTTCTGGACATATTGGAACGGCTCATTAGTAAAAATGTGCAAGGTCAGTTTTAAAGTTGCTGGTTTTTATATTTACAGATAGTCATTCTTCGGCTTCTACATCTTCATCTTCGGACGTTGCCAAGTCTTCATGAGGATGCACCAAGCAATAGTCGCTCTGGGTTCGAATGTTGGAGATCGTGAATCGGCATTGCATTCTGCTGTGTCCGCCCTTGGTGATAGTGCTGAGATTCATGCTGTTTCCTCGTTTTATGAAACAGAATATGAAGGTGCCAATAGTCCTCAGGCGCCGTATCTGAATGGGGCTGTGCATCTTTCAACGGATTATACGGCCTGGCAATTTTTTGATGCGCTATCGCGTATTGAGCGTCAGTCTGGACGCACAAAAAAAGGCGATGAATCGCCTCGGATCATTGATCTTGATTTGATTTTTTTTGATAAAATGATAGCGGACTTTGGCGTCCTCATTCTGCCGCATCCTAGAATGCACTTGAGACGCTTTGTATTGGACCCTGTTTGTGATGTAGCCCCAGACTGGGAGCATCCTGTTTTACGCAAATCGGTGCAAGCGTTGCGTTTGCTATGACCCATTCATTTGTCTGGGAAAAACCCACGGTTGTGTGTGATGTGCGTGAGTCAGAGTGGGGGGCCTTCTTGACGGAATGGTTGCCTGCTATGAAAAAAGCACAGTATATCGCTTTGATTGGGGATATGGGGTGTGGCAAAACCACCTTTGCGCGTTCTGTGGTGGAAGCCTTGGGCGGGGATATTTCCCTGGTGGGTTCTCCGACTTTTTCCCTCAAAAACAAGTATGTGACAGCGGATATGGATGTGCATCATTTGGATTTATACCGTATGCCAGATACGCCAGAAGAGCATGGCCAATTGTTTTCTGACTTGGAAGAGACAGATGGGCTAGTGCTCATTGAGTGGGCAGATCGTTTTTCATCGGTTCTGGCTTTATCCGGGATGGCGATACGATTTTACTTTATAGATCTTTCTGTGAGACGTGTGCATGTTTATATTTAGCGCGTTATACCGCGCACAAATTGGATCGCATATGGCCGCGTATGTTTGGTTGCCATTGTTTTGGGGAAGTATGCTTCAAACTGGGGCTTTTTCGCCTCTATGGAGTTTCCATTGAAAAACAAGATATGTTTTGGTGTTATGCTTTTTTTTGGCATTCTTTGGAGCAGCATTTTTGCGAGCTCGCCTATCCTGATGACTTTTGATGGGACTTTTTCTGATGCAAATACAGGTCTCATTAATGGAAATAGAGATGTTCAGGTAGCTTTGAATACGGGTGTGGATGTGACTATTGGTGACTTTGGGACGACGATCTGGAATGAGTCTCATGTCCAAGTTGTCTTTCAGAATGGGTATATGGCCATTGAATTAGGTCGCCAACTGCCGTTGCAGAGTCAGTATTTTTCAGGGGATGCGTTGTATTTTGTGGTGCAGATTTCGGGTGTGGATGGGCGTGTCGCTGTCCCTATTCGTTACATGCCATTGGCGATTAGAGCTGTTTCTGCCGATAGTGCTAATGCGGTGAGTGCGAACGCGATTGTGGGCACCATTCCGTCATCTGTAATGGTTGGGGCTTATCCTCAGATTACGTCTGTAGGTAGTTTGACCGCAACGCTTAATGCCACAAAAGGCCTTCGGGTAGGATCCCTTGTGGTGATAGATCCTGCTTCCGGCGTCGGTATTGGGGTTTCTACGCCTACAGAACGTTTGGATGTTTCTGGGAATATTAAATTGACTGGTGGGCGATTGATTTTTTCTGATGGCACTTTTTTGAGTAGTGCCAAAGATGTTCAGAGTAATACCGGAGGTCCTCTTTTGAGCACGATCAATGTTGTGCTTGGGGCAGATACAGACAAGAATTTTACGGGCGATATCTTAATGAAAACAGGAGATGTTGAGCGTATTACGGTCAAGAATGATGGTAAAGTCGGTATTGGGGTGTCCAATCCGATTCAAGAATTAGAAGTCAATGGTGCGATCTTGGTTCGCAATACGACGATCACAAATGCAGGTGCTATCCGGTTTGATGGTGTTAATTTTGAGGGCTATGATGGATCTTTTTGGCGACAATTGGATGTACAGTCCAATGCTGCTGGTGGGTGGCTATATGATGATTTGTTGAAGACGATTGTCACCCAAAAAGAAGGTATTAAGCTGGGTGTGGGTATCACAAATCCAGAGAAAACTCTGGATGTTTTTGGGACGGTGCGAGCCACCCAATTAGAAGGTTCTTTTGTTGGGAATGGGTTGGGCTTGGTGAGTCTGAACGCCACAGCCTTAAATGGTGTTGTTTCTGTCGCCAATGGGGGCTTGGGTATAGATTCTTTTGGTGCCAATACCTTGCTTTATTATGATGCCCCAAACAAGCGTTTTAAATCCCTGCCAACCCTTTCTGCAGGTACATTTTTGATTGGTACGGAGTCTGGTTTGCCTGTTGTGGCTACTTTAAATGCAGGCTTTGGTATTTCTATTGTTTCGGATAGTGGCTCTGTCCGTATTTCTCACAGGGATACCTCT
>JAGYJO010000074.1 GCA_018402095.1 bacterium | reverse complement strand
TTGGCAGAAGTCAGTCAGGCTTTGGATACCCGTCACTGTATGCCACCGGCGCCAGCGGTTTCTGCGGCGGCGATGATTTGGGGGATGTGCTGCGTGTTGCTACGATATCAAAATAAAACTAAGTTTTGTTTTGATATCGAATTTAGGGCGTCTCCGACCCTTTTTTCTTAGTCAGTTGCGCCAGATAGAGTCGAATAATAGGGTGTTTGTCTTTTTGGAGGACAGCGAGTCCTTCTTTCAAGAGGGCTTGCTCTTTGGGCTCTGAAACGGTTTGTGAGAGATCTGTGATCTGTTTGCAGAGTAGCTTTCGGATGTCGAGATTGGGATTGTCCAAAAACTTCAGGATTTTTTCAATGTTTCCGATAGAGGGTGTCGCTGCGAGTTGTGAAATGTGTTTTTCTAGATAATCGCCTGTGTTTTGGGGGTGGATTTTTTTGGGATCCAAGCGGACGCCAATTGGGGCGATACTGTGATCTGAAGGCAGTGGATCTGGGTGTTTATTTTCCATCTTGGTGATAGCATACCGGAAAATGATTTTATCTGTATACCTATCGTTATGGTTTTTCAGTAAACGCTTCTTGATTCAGAGGGCGGGGCGACCCTTTGTTGTCGCGTTAATGTGCCTGGTTTGCACGACGGCTGTATTGGCGCAGCCGCCCATTCCCATGGTCGAAAAATGGCAGGTGTATACCGGGGTGCATACGTTTCGGACGACGATTCAGGCTGACGCGGGTATCGTGATCGTGGGCTCTAATGGGAACAGCACCGGTTCTTTCCATGATAACTTGGATGGTCTGGTGCTCATGGATGCTGCGACGGGCAAGCTACTGCGCAAAGTATGGACAACCCCTCTCGGGGATAGAGATGTGAATGGGGTGGCGGTGCATGCCGGGCGTTTGTTTTTTGGTAATGACAATAACCAGTTTTTTGCCTATCAGCTCTATGGCGATGGCCAGTTTCTGTGGCAAATCAAAGTCGACGGGGATGTGGAAGGTGCGCCTGCTCTCGAAGACTTGAATAGTGATGGCCTTCTCGATGCCGTTTTTGCTACCGAAGGCGGGACGGTGTATGCGGTGAATGGTAAATCTGGTGCTATTCTTTGGCATCAGACGGTGCCTTTTCAGCCCAGCTTCACCTATCCGGAGCATCGTAGCTTTATGGCGTCGCCAGGGTTGCTCGATATCAATAAGGACGGTGTTCGTGATGTCCTCATCGGCTCTCGAAATGGGACTTTTTATGCGTTTGATGGGTATACGGGGACCTTGATTTGGGAGTTTCGGACAAAAGAACCGTCAGGGATTTATGCATCGGCATTTGTGAGCGATACGATAGTGATAGCAGAAACTTACTCCCGATTGTTTGAGTTGGATATGACGGGTAAGCTGGTTCGTGAGATTTTGATACAAGGGAAAACGCGGCAGGGATTGTTTGGGAGTCCTGTGAAATTGCCGTCTGGTGCCATTGTTATTGGCAGTTCTTGGCCGACGGGGCAGAGTGGGGTGTGGTTTATTCCGCCTGGTGAAAACTTGCCCTCAGAGCGCAACTTTGTTCCGGTGGGTAAGGTGTCTGCCACCCCTGTTGTTGCAGATATCTATGGCGATGATGGTCTGGAAGTTTTGGTTGCGACAGAGGCGGGTGAGCTGATTGTGTTTTCCGAAACAGGAGACGTCTTGCAGAGAACCGCTTTGGGATATGGTGTAGAGGCGACTCCGTATATTGGGGATATCGATGGGGATGGGATGCTAAATCTTGTCATTGCGGGAAATGACAAGAAGGTGCACGTGTATGTGCTTCCGAAAAAAGGACGGGTGTATTGGGCGGGTTTTCGAGGCAATGCCTGGAATACAGGGCATGTGGGCGACGCGCTGTCTGTCTATCCGGCCCCATACAAGCCGAAAGTCCCTGCCTTGGACGATGAGCCTGCTTTTGTGAAAAGAGAGATGGTGTACCGTAGTGATACCTATGACGCGGGAATGGACTTGATTTCAGAGGTGGGTATAGGTCAGGTGACACTGGGGACCACATTTGGGAAATTAAAAGCCTTTTTAGGGGGCAGAGCTGTCTACCAGGAAGGTCCTTTCGGGGTGGGACAGCGGGGGGTCTCTGTGAGTCTTGATCGCGAAGAGTTGTGTGTTATCCTGTACCCAGCGTGGAAAGAATCTTTGCAATCATCTGATACGATTGTGCGTCTGCGTACCTACAACCCACGCTTCAAAACCAAAGAAGGTGTTGGGCCTGGGTCTCCGGTTTCCTTGGGTGAAAAGATGTTTGGGAAGGCGACGTTTTCCTTTTTGGAAGATACAGCCGAGGAACATCTCCGGTTTGGGTCTGGGATGAGCAAAATCACGTTTGGGGTGCGACCTGTGGTGGGGCTATATGGAAGTGCCTCACGGCTGAAGAGCAAGACCACGCAGAAATATGAGAAGAATGCACAGATAGAGTATGTTGAAATACGTCGGTGAGTGTTTTTTTCTCAGCAACGCTGAGAAAAAAACAAAGATATTGTCAAAGGGCTACCGCCCTTTGGAGCCCGTCTTGCAAACGGGGATCGAAAGGGTGCGCCTAGCTTCGCGTAGCGAAGATGGGCGAGCCCTTTCAAAAAAAAAATTTCCTCCTCGGGGAGGTGAGGAGGCTCTGCGACGTAAACGGAATCCCGCCGACCGGATAGGGAGGAAAAGGGTCGCGCCGAGTAGGCGTGATCCGTCAGGGATGGAGACTGCCCGGCTGGAGCTGCCTAAAGGCAGCTCCAAGAAGTGGCAGGGTTGGGACTCTCATGCGTAGAATGCTGCGCATTTGTCTACGATTGATCGCTGACACCGACGGCTACCTGAGCTGGGGTGCTTCAAAAATGTTTCGTTCTGAATACAAAGTCATCGGCACATGCCAACGACGCGGCGTCTGTTGCCGCAATCTGGCGGTGCATTTATCTCCCTCGTTTTGGCGTTGGCCCGTTTTGAGGGTGATGATTATCGCGTGGTACAAACAGGTTTACAACTTCCGTGCGATTCGTGAAGATGAATCGTCACGTGTGGTGGTGTTTTCCTGTGCGTATTTGAAGGGTGATGATTGCAGTATCTACAAGTGGCGCCCGGTGATGTGTCGCCGCTACCCACAGCCGAGATATTTTGGACGGCCTACGTTTTTGCCGGGGTGTGGGTATCAGGGGGTGAAGCGGCGGTAGGGATCCAAACTGTTAGTGATTTGGCCTGTTGGTTGGAACTGATTACATCTATGAATAAGGCGGTTGATAAACCGTAGCCACAAGATTTAGTATTTTATATAAGAAATGAATACCTCAAATAATAGGATCAAAAAGTGACCATCATTTTACACAATATCACCCATTGGGAACGCGTCGATGACGCCCCCTCTGGTGCGCTTCACACTGAAGGTAGTCTTAGTAAGTATCTCCTCAGATATGATAATTCACAATTTCTCTTCAAAGAAACTTGGACCCGACGAAAAGGGGACTACAGCGAAGAAATCAAACATCAATTGTAACTATCTAGCCCCTACGGGATCTAAAGGGCGGTAGCCCTTTAAAAAAATCTCTCTTTGCTCGCCTTTGGCGAGCAAAGGAAGGGATTCAAAGGGCTTCGCCCTTTGAATCCCGCAAGGAGGCTAGATAGTTACCATCAATTTTGGTCAGAAATTGTGGCCGCAGAGGTTGGCGAGCTGTTGGGACTGCAGGTTCCGGAAACATTCATAGGACTTAATGAGCGGTCCGATATTCCTTTTACAGTTGGGGTGTTAACCAAATGGTTTTTGAAGGATAGAGACATTTTTGTTCGTGGTAGTGAATTAATGACACGTCACATCGAAAACTATTCAGAAAAACAACATAATCTTGATAGCGCGATTGCCCATACCGTTGATATTGAAGGGGCTTTGAAATACTGGATTGAAATGATTGTGTTTGATTGTTTAATTGGAAATACGGATCGTCACCATGAAAATTGGGGGGTGATTAATCATTCGCGACTAACGCCTTTGTATGACAATGGGATTTCATTGGGATGGCGGGTTCATGATGCGCTTCTTTCAGAAAATGAAATTCAAAAAAATTGGGAAAAATTTAAATTTAAGATGATGCTGTCAATGACCAATAAGCGGCAGCGTATTTCCGATTTTATCCGATACTTTGTTCAGGTGCATGGGATTGATAGGTCATGTATACTGACTATTATTGATAGGCTTGATAGCCAACAAGTAGCCGCGTTAGGATCTCAAATCAATCAAGTCCAATCGACATTTATTCCGCCTGAATATCATCTTACGGCGTCCCGATTTGATTTTATGTGTCGCATGCTTGCCTTCCGGGAAAATAGGTTAAGAGAAATTGTAAATCAAATATGAAATCCACCATGGTTGTAGAAAACATTGTTGAACCCAAAGAACTCTTTCTGATGTGGAAGGCGAACTCTGGTCGTCGTCATAAAGTCGGCGTTCTTACCCCAGATCAATTTACATATCTACCTTTAGATAGCCCAGAAATAGTGGATGCGCTGCAAGATGGTTTCGAGGAATTTCCGGCGTTTGATATCACCAAACATGTACACGACAACCCACTACCTGTGTTTATGCGTCGATGCCCGCCAACAGATCGTCGGGATTTTGATGCGTACTTGCAGGCGTTTTCGCTGGATCCCAATTCTGCGGCCGTCAAAAAAATGTCAAATTTTACGTTGTTGGGCTATACAGGGGCATACGTCCATGGCAATCCATTTCATCTTTTAAATCCATTTAGTGGGATCGCGACTGCGTTTGAATTTGTGATGCAAATCGCAGGCGCACATCATAATTATTTTAAAACTCATGATGACACAAACCTCTTGGGGCAACTCTTGCAGGCTGCGCTAGAGCCCGACAACGTTAACGATCCTTTTGCTGTTAAATTGTGCTTGAATGGAGAACCCTTCGGCTATATTCAACGGGGTTTAAACCATTCGTTTGGCGAGTGGGTTGCCAGCAATCGACTGGAAAGTATTCGCCTATCCCGGGTCAATGGGAGTGTTGATCATCGGTATGCGTATGCGTTTGTACGGGTGAAGGCGTTGGGTGTGGGATAGGCAAAAAATACAAATGAGTGAGTATCAAATACAAGATTTTCTAAAGCTGCATTTTGATAAAAATAAATTTAGAATTTTGGAATCAAAAGTGGCTTTTATTGTTGGACGTCTCCGAAAACTAAAGAGACATTCCAGTAAACTCCCCTATGTTGCAGAATTGTATGCTCTTTATATCCAAACGTTGGAAGTCTTTTTTATCAATCTCCTATTTTTATCTGGAAAAACCATAGACCCACTTTTTATAACCACCCACCTTCAAGCAGCAAGTGCAACAGCATAGGCTTCAGCAGGAGATAAAAAGTTAAGACATTTTCTTGGACGATGATTTAGATTGAATTGGATGATATCAAGATCTTTTTGGGAGACCAAGTCCCAGTCTGTTTTTTTAGGATATACCCATCCCAAAATGAAACCGGGACCGAGGACTTTCCAAATCGCTATGGTCACATATAAGAATATGCTCCCGTCGCGATTTGAAATCCGGGTTTCATTTTGGAACGGGTATATCGTTGGTTTTCTGTTCAGCTGAATCGTTTTTTGTTAGAGTGTGCCTATTCTGCCGAGGAGTCTATGTCATGCCCAAAATCGCCCTGATTCAGACCCGTGTTGCTCCTGACTATGCCGCCGCTATTGGCCATATGGAATCCCGTATACGTGAGGCGGCGTTCGCTGGTGCGCAGGTGATGTTGCTGCCTGAATTGTTTGCCAGTCCTTATTTTTGCCAAGAAGAATTACATGCTCACTTTGCGTTGTCAGAGTCTGCGCGTGGGCGAACTGTTTCGGGTATGGTTGCGTTGGCAAAAGAGCTACATGTGGTGATTGTTGTGCCTTTTTTCGAGCGTGTAGCAGCCGGCATTTATTTCAATACGGCGGCCGTTATTGATGCAGATGGCACTGTTTTGGGCCAGTATCGCAAAATGCATATTCCGGATGATCCGGGTTTTTATGAGAAATTTTATTTTTCACCTGGTGACTTGGGTTATCAGGTATTTCAGACATGTTATGGTCGTATCGGAGTTTTGATTTGTTGGGATCAATGGTATCCCGAAGCTGCCAGACTGACGGCGTTACGTGGTGCGGATATTCTCGTGTACCCGACGGCGATTGGGTGGCATCCTGATGAGAAATCCGCACATGGCGAAACGCAGTACACTGCATGGCAACGGGTGCAGTTGGGTCATGCGGTGGCCAATGGTGTTTTTGTCGCGGCGATCAACCGTACGGGCTTTGAGAAAAACCCTACCAAAGATACGGGGATAGAATTCTGGGGCCGGTCTTTCTTGGCAGGACCCCAGGGTGAGCTTTTGGCCCAAGCGGGTGAACGGGATGATGAAACGATTGTGCAGGACGTTGATTTTTCACAGATTGAAACGGTGCGGCAGCATTGGCCCTTTTTTCGTGATAGACGCATAGATTCGTATGGAGAAATGACGAAACGCTATATTGGTACGGAGCGGTGAGTATGAGATACCGTCGTCCTGCAGAATGGGAGCCCCATACGGCAACATGGCTATCATGGCCACACAATGCCCGAGATTGGCCGGGGAAATTTGCCCCTGTGAGGTGGGTCTTTGCTGAAATGATTCGGTATATTTCTCGTGGTGAGCGTGTGCGGCTCTTGGTTCGTGATGCGGCGCAGGCCAAACACGCGGCGACTTGTCTCCAAAAAGTAGGTACGGACTTGTCTCAAATTGACTTTATCGAAGTGCCAACAAATAGAGGCTGGACCCGTGATCTGG
>JAGYJO010000073.1 GCA_018402095.1 bacterium | reverse complement strand
GGTGGTCCCTGAGCTTGTCGAAGGGTTCCATCCGCCTCCCTCTAGGAAGCGGTTACTAGTGGGGTGCGCGAATGACGTCCAACGGTGCTAAGGATAATTCAGACGGCAACCACACCAGGCTATTGGGATTCACCGTTTGAATAGGCCTGTTTTCCATATCCCTAGGCTGAATCTGAAACGACACAACACCACGCCCAGGCTGAAAAGCTTCAAGTCGAGCACCAGCCTGCCATGTCTGACGGCTTTGCAATATATGACCACTGGCATCACTGTGGAGAATGCTACCAATATAATCACTTGTTTTCGTATATCCGCTGCTCTCATAACGAATACTATCCCCATCCATACGGTCGCCCAATCCCCCATGAGAAAACGGGCGATGGGACACACTTTCCAAATCCAACTGTGCTTTTTGCAAAAAAGATAAGGGGTCTTCGTCCACGCGTATCCCCATGAGACGATCATAAAAGTAATCAATCACATCCCGATACACAGCCGTTGTCGTCGCAACATATTGCTCGGACTTCATACGACCTTCTATTTTGAGCGACCCCACATTAGCCCGTATAGCATCGCCCACATAAGCAATACCAGACAAGTCCTTAGCATTCATAATATAACTATTAAACCGTGTTTCATGGGTCTTGGGATCCAACACCTCATAGTTATGCCGACAACTTTGCACGCAACCACCCCGATTCGAATCACGACCCGATGCATAATTGGAAATGACACATTTCCCAGAATAGCTGGCACACATCGCACCATGCACAAACGTTTCCACTTCCATAACCTCAGATATGGCATTACACACGCTCAATGAAACTTCTCTCGCCAAAATCACACGTGTTGCACCGACAATGTCTTTCCAGTACGCAACGCCATAGGTATTCGTCACACTCGCCTGTGTCGAAATATGAATCGGAATATCCGTATACAATTTGGCCAAACGGGCAACACCGATATCAGAGATAATAAAGGCATGAGGCCGAATCTTATCTTGCAGGTTTTTCAAATGCGGAATGATCTCTGCTACATCTTCATTTTGAGCGAATCCATTGAGTACCAAATACACTTTTTTACCCAATCGATTGGCCCAAGCAATTCCCTCACACAATTCCGCATCCGTAAAGTTATCCGCATATTTACGCAAACCAAAAACAGTCCCACCAACGTACACCGCATCCGCACCATAACGAAACGCAATTTTAAGTTTATTCAAATTCCCTGCGGGAGCTAATAGTTCAGGTTTATTCATTTGTTATATGTCCAATGGGCCAATGCATGCCCTTCTCGCAATGCCGTTTCCAAAGCAGTCAACGCCGTGGATGAGGTCATCAGTCCCAAGCCAGTCAAAACAGTGACGCCCATGAGCACTAAGTTATCATAGACAAACCCAGGCTTCCCACACAACGCATCGACCCCAAGATTAACCACACTTTTGGCATCCAAAGGCATGTCTTCAGGTAAGCCGCGCTCAACCAAACCCAGGTCCGCCGCCCGAAAAAAAGCATCTTCAGAGACACTTGGGGACCATTGCGTCACAGGAAACCGCCTATCCATCGGAGGCTGTATAGATCCCTCCACACCCCGCATAATGAGCGCACCAGAAACAGGCACCACATGGTCACAAAGTGTCGCAAGAAGCGGCCGGTAGGGGGGGTGTGTATACCCAGTTACCAAGTAAGTCTTTTCAGTAGCACGAATAGGTTGTAATAATTTTTCGAGAGTTGCCAAGAGGGGCCGTTTCACCATGTCATTTCGCATAGACTTGATCGCATGCAGCGCTGGATTGGACGATGATTGGTCCACATACCCCCAACCAATAGTTGGTGTTTCCAACGCCGTGACAGCCTCAGATAAAGACTGGCTTCGTTTTCCCGCCATCTTCAAAATAGCCGCCGGTGATAGACCATACTTTGGACCCAAATCCTCTGTCCCATGCACAAGCGTGGGATACCCAACAGAAGCCAACAAGGGCGCACAAAACGGCACCAACAACGGTGTTCGAGAAAAGCCATCATAAGACAGCGACAAATCAATTAGAACGGGAATATCAGCAGTCACATGATGGGCTGCCGTCCAAAGTCCTTCAAAAAAGCCCAGGTTCTCATCAAGCGTTTCTCTTTTGAGACGCAACGCTTCCAGACAAATAGCTTTTTCGTGATCAGGCAACGAAGGATCTAGGATAGACAGTGCCAATTGCTTCGCCGCAGCTCTATCCAGATGCTCGCCCGCAACCAATTGCCGACAAAGTGACTGAAAAGAGGTTGCTGGCGTGTCCCAAAAAAAATGCAATTCAGGGGGGAGTGTTGTGCGTGGAAATAAATCAAACCATGATTGCTCATCATCGGTTTTCGTCAGCATTGTAATGGCGGTCCAGATCGTTGCTTTGGTGGTTAGTCGTGCGTTTTCTGAAAGAAGCAATTGAGCTAAATGCGTCAATTCTTCAGAAGAAAGATGTTTCCCCATGGTTTCGCCCGTGCCTTTTTTTTTCAGCAATAACACAAGGGATTCTTGATCTGGATGTCTGGTAAGCATGGGGTGAGCAGTATACAGGAGGAAAGAGGGGATTCAAAGCGTCACAATGTTGGGGCGCGATAAATCGCGCCCCAAGTCCGCCTAGGCCTTATCGGAAGATTTCTCACAAGACTTCGCACAAAACAAAGGTTTGTACAGGTCACAATATCTAGAAACCAAGTAGAAAAACAAAACAACAATGACCACCAACATCCCCATACCTTCTGGTGCAAGGAAGAGATGAAACAAAACAATATTTAGAACAATAGGCGCCAAGATCAACAAGGCAACAGGTACAGCACATCCAGCAAGAAGCAAAATACCAGCCAAAACCTCAGTCCCTTTAATCAAAGGAAACATATATCCCGTTTTTGCCAATGCGCCAGCGAAGGCCATAGCAGGCTCAGGCATCGTGTTTGGCATAGGCAAAAAATTAAAAAAGCCATTCAAACCAAATACCAAAAACAACAAACCAAGAACAACACGCGCAGCAAGTGGAAGATACTTCATCTTTTATCTCCTAAATTTCAATATAACCAACAAAGTGATATGAGTGTAACCAAATAAGTCAACGAATCCTAGCCCTCTAATTCAAGGACAAGAAACCAGGTACTAACGTATTTTGAAGCTCGCCAAAACAGCACAAGAAAGGCATAAGAAAACCGTACCCAAAACACCCAAAACGCCAACCTGCGGGGCAAAAGCGGTCCCCCCAAACAGAAGCTCTGCCGTAGGCGTCTTTGCAGTCAGTTCCAACATTCGAAGAACCGCAAGCGTGAGAAGACCGAACACCACGCCTATACAGCCAAAAACCAAAGAAAAACACACCGCATCCCACATGCGTCGGCCCAAGGTTTTTTCATCACGCAACAGCATCACCAGTTCAGCAGGAAGTGCATCATCGACTCTATTTTTGACAGCAAAAAAAACAAAAAACACACCAAAAACAACCAGTAACGAGCGCGAAATAGGTGAAACCAAAAAAACAGGTCCCACCACATCCCACCAAGTCATCGCTTCAACAGAAAGGCCCAAGGCCTCAAACTGAGAATTAAGCCTTTTTTTCGCTGTACCCAGAGAAACCTTAGGGTTTAGTTTCAAAAGAATTTGATTATAAGGATTTACAAAATTATCGAAAATGACCGCCGTCACATCCCCAGACGGCACAACATCGCCTAACCAAACAGCCTCTTCTGTATTTCCCAAAAGCCCATGATGCACCAGCTCTTTATCATAAACAGATTCACCCAACAGTTCACGGTAAGATACAACATCTAAAAGTGCCATATCTCCCCAAAGCTTTTTGTAAGAAGAATAATCAAAAGAGCCGACCACAGGCACCACCACAGGATTTGATCGAACATCAAGAAATGTCAAAGCAGAGACCGGCAATACATCCGAAGAAACAGGCAACAAGACCCCTCGATTATCAGAGGTGATGAATTCACCAGACCGCAACACCAATGGATCTAGAAACAACCGTCGATAAGCGTCCAAATCCGTCACAAACACAGGTTGTTCCCGCAAATCACCCACCTCTGAACGCCGCATAAAAGCCTGCTTCGCAACAGGCAACTGATGCCGCACAAAGGGTTGGTTTTCCAACAACGTCATGACCTGCTCAAGATTTTCTATCCGCATCAAGGGCGTCTCTATAGAAGGAAAAAGAACCGCCTCACGCAATTGCCCTTGCGCCACAACCAAGACATCCCCAACAAACTGAGCACGCATACGATGCTCAAGTCCAAACGCCAAACCTGACAACAGGCCAAACCCCAAAATCATCAGCATAGACACAGCCACAACACGCCAACCGATAGGGCTATTGCGAAGAAGGTAACGTAAGACAGACTTTATAAACATAGATCCCATAGTAACATTGAAAACAAAAAAACGAACACATGGACCACAAGAGGGGATTAATCTATCATGCGGGACATGATGTATGACCTGCTTATGCAGCAATTGAGAAAACATTTTTATCTGGTCTTCCACGAACGCTATCAAAACGAAGGCGCCAACGACCATGTCATCGAACGTCATGGCGGAAAGCACCCTTTATTGCGTCCCGAATTGATTATCGTCAACGATCAGGTTCACGGATTTAAACGCATTAACAAACGGTATAGCAGCCTAGAAAACTTCCCTATTTTGGTGGAAATAGAATACGTTATTGATGAAGGTGAAAAGTTTGTTGAGTTTATCGACCTTCACGCAGAAGCACTTATTAAATTCAAAAACAGAATCAAAGATTTGACCTATCTGGCCAATGTCTATCATCGCACCGTTGTTGTCGAAAACATTCAGACACTCACAACACCGACAGAAGAGTCTCTGGTCATTTACTCTCGCCTCAATGAAGTTCTAGCAGAACTCAGTATCAATAGAGATGACGAAGATGATGATGAAGATGGACTCTCCTCAGAAGCAGCGATGAGCGAATCTGAATTTTCGCTCATCGTCGAAACCTATTTGGTCAGTTTTGTTAATTTCCTAAAAGCCGTAGATGACGTTGTGGTAAAAGGCAAGAAAATCAACAAATTGGATCAAATACAACAAACACCACCCGTATGAGCCTCTACCAAACCACGCTAAAACAAATCACAAGCAATCAAGACCTTAGCCAGACAGACAGCGAAACATGTCTTGCAGAGATATTTAGCGGCAAATGGACACCCGACGAAACAGCAACCTTCCTAGAAGCACTACGCCAAAAAGGCGAATCCGTCTCCGAAATCGTGGGGTTTGCACAAACACTCAAAAAACACATGATTCCCGTCCAGGGAATACCCCTAGCAATAGATCTTTGCGGAACAGGTGGCGGCCCAGCCCATCGGTATAATGTTTCAACAGCAGCCGCATTTGTCTTGGCATCCCTGGGGGTCGGGGTCGCAAAACACGGAAACAGAGGATCTCGCTCGCCGAATGGCAGCTTTGACTTCATCGAAGCCCTGGGCATTCCTATCCTAACCGACACAGAAAAGCTGCAGCTGCTTTTCGAAAAATTCAAGCTATGTTTCCTATACGCTAGAGCGCATCATCCCGTTATGGCATCTGTCGCAGAAGCGCGTCAGAAAGTAGGGGGCCGCAGCATATTCAATCTCATCGGCCCACTTTGCAATCCGGCAGGCGCAAAACGACAAGTACTTGGCATATCAGACCATGCCTTAGGACCCAAATTAGCAACAGCGACAAAAGTACTTGGACAAACACATGTACTCATTGTCGCGGGTGATTCAGGTTATGATGAGATAACCCCGTTTGGACACACGCAACTTTGGGACATAACGGACACACAATGCCAAACAATCGACTTTCAAGCCTCAGAAATTTTCACCTGCACCCCAGACAGCCTACGAATGTCCGACATGCAACAAACCCTCAAAGAAACAAAAGATGCCTTTAGCGGCAAAGAAACAGCCATTGCTCGTTATATCGCATTAAATGCTGGCGCGGCGCTCTACACCAGCGAAAAAGTTAAGACCATAGACGATGGTATTCTACTCGCCAAAGAGACACTGCAATCTGGACAAGTTTGGGATTTTTTACAACGTTACATCGCAGAAGCAAAAAAACATGTCGCTCAGTAGCTTATTTACATTGTCACTATGCTTATATGCCATTGATTTGGCATTGTTGCTAAGACTCAAAGAATTATCAGAAACAACACAGACACAAGACCCTGAATTATCAACGCTCATGCATTGGATTCGCCAAATGGGCCCAGAACAGCTCTTTATAGTCACTTTTTTCTATGTAGGCCTCTTGGTATTCGCCAGATTCTTTTTGGCCGTTTATGCCGTTATTTTGCCGCTACAATTTTTGTCTATCGGCATCAACGTTTTTCTCAACGGTCGTCTAAAAAACTAAACACATACCAATACTCATAAAAAAAAGCCCCCTCTTTATGTCGCATAATATATCTTATGTTAAATTAAAGTGGTTAATCAAAACAGAGTGGGCTGGTGCCAGAAAAAAATGATATACTCCCGAAAATGATTTACTACAGAATTGCCCACTGGATTAGCGCCATCACATGGACCATCACCCGGATACCGCTTCCAAAGCCATTACGAAGCAGCATCCTAGGTAAGATATCCAAAATATTAAAAATAAACCTCAGAGAGGCCGAAAAGCCGGTATCTCAATACAAATCCATCAATCACCTTTTTACACGCGCACTCAAACAAGAGCTACGACCACAAGGCAACGCATGGATGATTAGCCCGGTAGATGGCCGGTTCGTTTCTCAAGACCTCATCCACGAAGGTCAACTACTACAAGTCAAAGGCATTCGCTATCCACTAGAAAAACTTATTCCGGCTATC
>JAGYJO010000072.1 GCA_018402095.1 bacterium | reverse complement strand
CCTTCAAACGTTTTTCAAGGTCACACTTCCAAATATTTCCTGGGGAATTTTATATGGTGCGATTCTCTCGACCGCCAGATGCATGGGTGAATTCGGCGCGGTTTCCATTGTCTCTGGTCATATTAGTGGCTATACCAATACACTCCCACTACATATCGAAATTCTCTACAATGAATACCAACATGTTGCCGCGTTTACATGTGCGACATTTTTGCTCGGCATTGCCCTTTTGACCTTGATTTTGAAAAAAATACTCTCAACGCGATTGGACCACTCAGCATGAGCATCTCTATCAAAAATATCACCAAAAACTTCGGCCAATTTCATGCGCTAAAAGACATTTGCCTAGATGTCAAAGAAGGCGAGCTCATTGCACTACTAGGCCCCTCAGGATCCGGAAAAACAACGTTATTACGTATGGTGTCTGGACTTGATTTTCCCGATTCAGGACAAATCGAAGTCCATAATGAAGACATGACCTACCATAGTGTCAAAGAACGCCAAGTAGGATTTGTATTCCAACACTATGCCCTGTTTCGCCATATGACCATTTTTGAAAACGTGGCCTTTGGACTACGTGTCAAACCCAAGCACCTCCGACCTAGCGAAGCGGATATCCAAGCCAAAGTCATGGAATTACTTCAGTTGGTACAACTCGATTGGGTGTCTGACAGATATCCGTCCCAACTGTCCGGTGGCCAAAAACAACGTATCGCATTGGCACGTGCATTGGCCGTCGAACCCAAGTTATTGCTACTCGACGAACCTTTCGGAGCCTTGGATGCACGGGTCCGAAAAGAGCTCCGGAAATGGCTCAGAAATCTTCATGACACCGTCAAAATGACAAGTCTCTTTGTCACCCATGACCAAGAAGAAGCCATGGAAGTTGCCGACCGCATCGTGGTCATGAACGAAGGCCGTATCGAACAAGTCGGTACACCTGACGAAGTCTACAACCATCCCGTTAATGCCTTTGTGTATGAGTTTCTCGGTGAGGTCAATTTCTTCCATGGACGCGACCAACACATCAGTCAAAACACAGAAAATGTGGGCTATTCTCGTCCAAAAGATGTCAAAGTTTCATCGATACCCCACACAGATTTCCCCTTCAAAGGACGTGTACTTCGGGTTCAACATACGGGACCATTGGTACGCCTAGAGCTCGAACTTGAGCATAACCACAGCCAAATTGAGAGCCATATTCCCAAAGAAGAGTTTGGCCTACACCCCGTGAGCCAAGGCCAAAGTGTCTACATCGCGATCAAGAATATGCGCTACTTCTCTAGCGATTATTCTATTTAATAGTAAGCCTACCGGCTCGCCTCCGGCGCCGGCACCTCTTTTGTAACTATCTATCCCCTACGGGGGATTGAGGACGTCAGCCCCAAAAAAACTATTTTCTCCACAGCAAAGCTGCGGAGAAAAAGGGCGTTTAAGGGGACTTCGTCCCCTTGGACCCCATAGGGCTAGATAGTTGCACTCTTTTGAAAGGGTTACCGCCCTTTCAATCCCATCCCGTTCCAGATGACTTATGCCACAGATGGGGTATTTCGCAACATCGCCTATATGAGAATCAAGCCCAATATGGAGGCAGATACCAACAACCACAAAATCCCGGCATAAACAAAAGGCTTCACGCCAGCATGTCGCAAATCAGACATAGAAAAAGAAAGCCCCATCAAAAAAATAGGTAAAATGGTCAATTTTTTAGACCAAAGATAAATCATAGGAAAAATCGGTGAGGCTATTTCAAAGTTCAACAACACCGCCCCAATAAACAGCCACAAAAACCAAGGCATCCCACGCCAACTCGCTTTTTTCGTCGTATACAAGGACAGTCCAATCACCACAGGAATAATCAACAACACCCGAATCGCTTTGATAATCACAGCTATTTTCAAAGATGCATCACCAAACAACCCGGCAGCGCCAATCACACTACTCGTATCGTGAATCGCAATACCCGCCCAAATACCAAACAAAGACTGGGGAAGCCCTATCATATGGCCCACCATAGGAAACAAAACCATCGCCACACTGTTCAGCAAAAAAACAGCGGCCAAGGCCACAACAATATCCTGTGTTTTGGCTTTCACAACAGGTGCGACAGCCGCAATCGCACTACCTCCACAAATAGCAGTCCCGACGACAATGAGCCCGGCCACAACCGACTTTATATTGAGATAGCGCCACAAAATCCAGCCTACAGAACCGGTCAACGCAGCACCTAAGAACACAAGACCTATATAGCGTGGCTCAATAGCGGAAAAATCACCCGCGCCCAAGCCAAATCCCAACCCAATCATATTGATTTTCAGTAACGGACCAACCCACTTGGACAAACGATCTTTGAGCGAAACGGGTACAAGCAGGGATAGCACAACCCCAAAAAACAATGCCAATGCAATCATGAGGGTATTAATAAACGCTTTCATTCCCTTTTTCAATCTCAGAAACTAGGCTACACTCAAGTCCCATGTCATCGTTTTCCAGAAATTTGACAGACAGAGGTATCATCCTCAGCACAACACCTCATCGAGAAACCGATATTCGTGTGGATTTTTTTTCCAAAACACAAGGCCGCATCAGCTGCTATGCCAACGGTGCACAACGCTCAAAAAAACGATTCATGGGCAGTCTAGAAACCACGTTTCACATCGAAGCCATTCTCGATCGTCATCCCAGCGGCTACACACTTCGGGAGTGTCGGGTCGTCCAAAGTTATTTCCAAATGCGCCGTAGCTTACGGCATATTCAAAGCGCCTTCTACATGACCTATGTCTGCCAAAAAAGTTTGGCCTTTGGGCAACCAAATCCTGAATTATTTGATGTACTCGACAATTCCCTCTTAGCATTGTGCCAAGACACCCCTTTATCTGAAATTTTACACACATTTGAAAACAATTATCTGGAAGTCGAAGGCATTCAACCTGAACGACCTGGTCGTTTTTCCCAACTATTTGAATCCTATACAGGGGCCATTTTGCCCAGTTTGTCCCACACATGACCAGTGTACTCATCATTGGCGCAGGTGCAATTGGCTGTCTCTATGGCAGCAAACTGGCTGAAGCGGGACTTCAGGTATCCCTCGTCAGCCGTAGTATCGCGCAAGCAAGCGCATCAAACCCAGCCAAGATCCAAGTAGACAGTCCTTGGGGAAACACTGTTTTCACTCCCCATGCGGTTTATGACACTATCAACAGCGCCAAGCCCGCGCAAATCTTGCTAATCAGTACAAAAACCATAGATACCGAGAGAATTATTCAAGAAACACAATCTCTCATCACGGACAAAACAGAAGCTATTCTGTTGTTACAAAATGGGATTCATATCGAGAAGCCATGGCAAAAAGCATTTCCATCTATCCCACTCATTAGTGGATTGGCCTTTGTCTGTTGTTTCCGACTATCGCCACTACACATTTGTCACCAAGATTATGGCCGTCTCATGATCGGCGACTACCCTAGTGGGGTCAGCCCCGTTACTAAATTACTCACACAGTCTTGGCATCAAACAGGTGTCCCCGTCATCGCATCAGACAAAGTCCCTTATGCCCGATGGAAAAAGCTTTTATGGAATGCCGCATTTAATCCCCTATCTGTTATCAAACAACAAACTACCCAAGAGCTTCTTTCGACAGCAGACGGAGAGACCCTCTCACGTGTCATTATGAGAGAGGTGCAGCAATTGGCAGATGCAGATGGCTATACACTCACAGATGAGGATATTGAGCGCAATATCACCGATACCCGAAAAATGACGCCATACAAAACAAGTATGCTACTTGATTATGAAAACAAACGGCCCTTGGAAACAGAGTCTATTTTGGGAAATGCCTTACGCTTTGCCACTGAAAAAGGGATTTCTGTCCCGCAAATAGAGGCCTTGTATTATCAGCTAAAAAAACTGTAGCGCAGCTTTTCTGAGTTACAGTTTTTTTGTTTTTTTTCAAAGGGCTATCGCCCTTTGGATCCCTTTTTTTCAAATCCCCAACATAGGATTGAAAGGATGAGCGACACAGTCGCGAATCCTTTAAGAAAAAAATTACCCTCGTGATTGAATATCCGCGACCACACTTTCCAGTGTCGGGAAGGCCGTTTGCAACCCAAAAGTTTTGGGTTCGACGACATCATATGAAAAATGTGGATTTTCGATACAGTACTGTTCCCAAGGCCCAATTTTAATCCCAAAAATACCCGCGATTTTCATGACAAACCTGGGATTTATTTTGATCCGAAACGGTTGTTTATACCCAAAGGCTTTTGCCAAAATTTGAATCGCACGTTTTGCTGTATACTTTTCAGTACCTAAGGCAAAGTCGCGCTTGGCCCCGATTTCAGCATCCAAAAGATGCACCACTACCTGAGCAATATCTTTTGAGTGCAAAAAGTGAAAAGAACCATCAATATAAATAAAACGCAACCATTTCAAAAACTGCTGATTGGGCAACAAGCCCGATGAAATATGGGAATGCGGATGAGTCTCATCACCACCAAAGACCAAAGTCGGAAACACCGTCACAACCTTGTTTGCTATAGGGCTTTTTTTCAAAGCCTGGTAGCCATGGTATTTGGAGCGGATATAACCATGACCATATTCTCCGGCCTCCCAAATAGGTTCATTTCCAGGCCCTAGAATGCTGGCAGTCGAAAAATAAACAATACGTTGTGCTTTGGTAGCCAATTCAAACATCGTATGCGTTTTGGTGACATTGAGCAGATAGGCGTAATCCGAATCACTCCAATCTGTAAAGATATGCAAAACATAATCCATTTCAGCCAAAACAGGCGCCAAATCTTCAATGCTTTCCATATTGCCACGATGAACCACCACATTGTCATAATTCTCTAAGGGCCGTTGAACCCGTGCAGGATCTCTCAGCAAGAGATGCAGTGTCAGATCAGATCGCTCCAATAAAAGGTCCAGAACATAATGCCCAACACAACCCGAGGCACCTGTAATAAAAATTGATTTTTTCATATGTAAATCGTGTGATACTCCTGTAAGGCATAATCATCTGTCATGCCTGCAATATAATCAGATACAACACGTGCATTCGGCTCTGTTTTCCCCAATTTACGCTGATACGATTCAGGCAATAACTTTGGGTCTGACAAAAAAGCCTCGAACAAGCCACGAATGATACGCTGACCTTTAATATTTGCACGATAAACACTGTGATGTTGGTAAAACCGCTTAAACAAAAACTGCCTCAATTCACGATTTTTCCGTGATAATTCAGGACTATACCGCACCAAAGAACGTTGATGCGACTGTAACGCATCCAAAGAAGTCAATCCCGAAGCTTCAATAGCCGTGGTTGTCGTCAGCAAAGCATCATCTATAAAGGCTGAAATCAAAAAGCTATGTATCAAATGATACAGTTCGTGGTCAGAAAGTGCCTGGTATTGCGACGATACAGCACCACGCGCCTCACGCCATACCGTTACATTCGTCTCCAGTTCTGAAGGTGAAATCAAGCCAGAAGAAAGCCCATCATCCAAGTCATGACTATTATACGCAATTTCATCTGCCAAATTACACACTTGGGCTTCTAGAGAAATAAACGGCAATTTAGGCTCTATTTGATCTGTCTTATCAGAATCCAGTGAATCAGAGGTACGGTGTTTAATTAACCCTTCACGAACCTCAAAAGACAAGTTCAAACCAGGAAATCCCGGGTATTTATTCTCCAAAACATCAACAATCCGGCGACTTTGGAGATTGTGTTCAAAACCACCATAATCCGCCATAAGACGATTAAGCTCTCGCTCCCCAGAATGCCCAAAGGGAGTATGACCCAGGTCATGTGCCAAGGCAATACACTCACACAAGTCTTCGTTCAAACGCAACAATCTGGCCAAGTGTCGGCTAATTTGAGCCACTTCCAAGGTGTGTGTGAGTCGCGCACGATAATGATCAGAGGCACTCACAAATACCTGTGTTTTTTGCTTGAGTCGACGAAAGGCCTTTGCGTGAACAATACGGTCTCTGTCTCTCTGAAAAAAGGTTCTGTTACTCGAAAGGGGCTCATGATACTGACGCCCCTTCGAGTGCGCTGCTTTCACCGCCAATGGTGAAAGCAGCTCTATTTCTAATGCTTCAAAGCGGTGTCTCAAACTACACCAAAGAGTAACGAATAAATTTAGAAACCGTTATACCAGCAGGCAAAATTTCTTTAACGGTTTTATCTTGATCTTTGACAAAGGTCTGCTCAAGCAAACAAACATCTTTGTAATATTTTCCGATTTTTCCTTCAACGATTTTATCAACCATCGCTTCAGGTTTACCTTCATTCAACAATTGAGCACGAATGATATTTTTTTCTTGCTCTAAGTCTTGGGTAGATACTTCTTCGGAACGAACACATGTTGGTGAAGAAGCTGCAATGTGCATCGCAATATCTTTTGCCAAATCTGCATCAACAGCACCCGTGAAGGCAACCAAAATCCCAATTTTTCCATTGGAATGAATATACGAAGACAATTGAGCATCTTCTAGAATAGCAACACGACGAACACCCAAATTCTCACCCAACTTCAAAACCGCGTCTGAAGAAAAAGTATCAAAGGGCTTCCCTTCAATCGTAGCTGTTTCCAAAGCGGCAAGGTCCGTATAACGTTTCGCCAAAACTTCAGCAGAAACAACATTACCAAACGCAGAAAAGGCTTCATTATTGGCAACAAAGTCTGTTTCACAACCGACTTCAACAATAGCGCCCAGTTTGGCATCCGCAGAAAGAGTTGCAAAAACACGGCCTTCTTTGGTTTCTCTGTCTGATTTCTTTGCCGCTGCCGACAAACCTTTTTCACGCAGATACTTAATAGCTGCTTCAAAATCACCATTGGTTTCTACGAGTGCTTTTTTGCAATCCATCATGCCAACGCTTGTTTTCTCACGCAATTCTTTTACCAATGATGCTGTAATTGTAC
>JAGYJO010000071.1 GCA_018402095.1 bacterium | reverse complement strand
TCAATGGAACAGACACATTTCTCGATATGATTAGCAAACAGATGCATACGTTGCGTCGCAAAACAGGACATTCCATCCCGCTCATTCTGCTCAATAGTTTTAATACCAGCGCTGCGACATTGAACCATCTATCAGAAATGCCCTTTTTAGAACTTTTCCAGCACGAAGTTCCCCGTATAGATACCGAAACAGGACGCCCCTATGTCTGTCATAGCGACAAAAATCTGGAATGGTATCCCCCTGGACATGGCGATCTCTACCTCAGTCTCTTGACCAGCGGTATGTTGGACACCCTACTATCCAAAGGGATTTGTTATCTATTCGTCTCCAACGCCGACAATCTAGGGGCTACCACAGACCTCAAACTGCTGGGGCATATGCATCAAAACAAGATTCCATTTATGATGGAGGTCACGCCCAAAACAATGGCTGACATTAAAGGTGGCACCCTAATACGCCACAAAAAAAGAGTCTGTTTGTTAGAAAGAGCACAGGTATCTCCAGACTTTTTGGACACATTTGAGGACATCACCCGTTTTACTGTATTTAATACAAACTCGGTGTGGATCAATTTGGAAGTCCTCAAAGACACCCTACAAAAAGGGCCCTTACAGCTCCCCGTCATCGTCAACCCAAAGCAGGTAAACGGCACCCATGTTGTCCAACTGGAGCAAGCTCTGGGCGCTGCTATCGAAGCGTTTTCCGGTGCTATAGCCGTCACCGTTTCACGGGATCGATTCATACCTGTGAAAGCAACCTCAGACCTTTTGCTACTCCAATCAGACTATTACACCAAACAACATGACGGCCAACTCAAACCCGTCACCAAAACAACAGCCCCCACCATCATTCTCAGCAAACAGTTTGCCAAAATGGCCGATTACCAACAACGGGTTGTCTACCCGCCATCCCTCAAACACTGCCAATATTTGCGTTTAGATGGTGACATTACGATTCTCGATCATGTGAAGTTTGAAGGGCATGTGCATATTCATGTCTTCAAGGGACAGCATCTTGTTCTGGAAAAAAAGACTTACAAAAATTGTCGCATTCAAATGGACAAACATGGTGTGATTCAGGAAGAACCATGGCTTTAAGCGCTCACCTAAAGCATGACTATATAGAAGAAAAAGCCTAGCAAAAATCGGTTATAAAAAGGTACAATTCCTCTCCCCCTTTTTTTACACATAGCCAATCCAGCTCAATTAGTTCAATTTAGTGATATAAAACAGACCTCAAAACTAGCTATTGCAGTTTGGGCTCTCTATATTTCGGAGAATCGCATTGCCTAACTTCAAAACACTTGCCATACAATACGCAGCAAGAACAGTGTCCCCAGAGGCCTATTTCGATCAGCTCAATATGAGTAAACACTGCTTCGCCATTTGCGTATTGTTTGTACTTGATAAACTAACAAGTCATTATATGGATATTGAATCCATACAACAACGACACACGGCATTATCTCTGACTGACAATCACGAATTATCCAAAGAAGATTTAGCGTATTTCAAAATAAATGAAGTCAAATCACAACGACTATCCGTTGCCGAATTCCAAAAAAAACCAACCCTACTCGAACACAAAACCCCAACGCTCATTGTATTCACGGCCAGCACACATAAACGCCATAGTATTGCCATTCGCAACAACAACCACAACGACCAACTATTACTACTCAACACATCTGGCCAATCAGGGATTCCGCGAACACAACCCTTACACACAGACAAACTAGGTCTGTATATTCAAAGTTTGATTGAGAGCAACGAGGCTATTGGAAACCCTATTCAACACATACAATGCATCCGTTATGAATCTTGTGTTTGAAATTCAACCCAAGCGTTTTTATACTCAGCTGACAACGATTCGTGATTTTCAAAACCCAATAAAGCGTCATGGACATGCGCCTGTAATTCAGACATAGAAGGACGGGAATCTGGACTGACACGCAAACAATTCTGTACCAGTTTCTCCACATGAACACGAACAGACTCGGGCATGTTTGATATTTTTTCAGCGATCCCATCTTGTAGCTTTTGCATATTCCTTGGCACAAACAAAGACTCGTAGTCATGTGGATTATTAATGTCTGTAACCGTAACACCTTCAATGTCCCGAATATACATGCGACCAAACACCGCCTTGTACATCATCGCCCCAAAACCCCAAACATCCGAATAAAAACCAACTTTGATATTCTGCATATCCAAGTTATCTTTGATGGTTTCTGGAAAAAGTTCGGGTGCAGCATAGGAAGGTGTATATCCCTCATGTTTTTTACCGGGAGTTACGACCGCACCCAAGTCGGCTACAGCCAACGTTCGTGTACCAAACAACAAAACATTCATGGGTTTCACATCACAAATCACTTTATCCAAACTACTATGAATAGATTTAATACCATCCAAAATCATGCCAGCCATTGAAAGCAAGAAAAAAGATTTAAATTCATCCGATTTATCGCTTTGCAGTAGCACAGAAATCTGATTTGTATAGGAATCCAAATCACCATTGGCAAGGTCCATAAGCATATGATCTTCCAAGATAGAGGTATCTCTACTCGCGCGAACCACATAAGGAGACTGAGATTTCTCTGCTACTGTAACCAAATCATGATATTCAGTGTCAACCCCTAGCCCTGTTTTTTTAGCAAAAGACAGCTCTCTGTCTTGATAAAGCGCAACAACCCCTTCGCCCCCCTCAATTTTCTTATACACTTTTGCATCAGGGGAAATAGCGGGAAGAACACGCTGTGGCGTCGAATGATAAACCGTCGCTTTCACCCTAGGTGGTGTTGACGTTACATTAAAAGAGTCTGATTTCGGTTGTTCAAAAAAAACTTGAGTTTGTTGTGATACAAAACTTTCATGAACAAGACTATCTCCATCATCATCCCCCCAATCACACTCACCAAACAAAGAGAAGTCCTTCTCTTTTCCAGGAACATCAAAGTTGGATTCAAAAACAGAGATTCCATTGCCAACACAACGCTCTGAAGGCGCAAAGGATCCATCTTCAATTGGCTCACGAACCGAAACGATTTTTTTCATATTTAATCCCACCCCAAAAATTTAATTACTACGCTCTGTTATCGAGAATAAAATAAGAAAATTTCAGTAAAAATATAAAAAAACAAATATCCTTACAACAAACTCACCGGATCCATATCAATAATCCGTCGAATATTGCGATGTACCGCAGGCATCCCCGCCAATTGCATCCTCAAAATTTCTTCTTTGTCCTGCGAAAATTTGACCAAAATATGCCATCGATATCTATCTTGCACTTTGTCTACGGGACAGGAAATAGGCGGAAAAACAGTTATCCCTTCCGCAACCAACGGCATCAAATGCTCAGCATCTTTTTCGGCTGTAGCTTCTACTTGTGGAAACACAGGGCCCGAATACACAATATTCAACAAACGACAAAATGGTGGATACGTCAGTTCCTCACGAAAGGACAATTCTTGCTGATAAAATCCCACATCATCCTGACGCACAGCACAATCCAACGCATAATGCTCCGGCTGGGCCGTTTGAACCATCACCTCACCAGCTACAGCCCCCCTACCCGCACGACCAGCAACCTGCACCAAGAGTTGGTAAACACGCTCTGGCGCACGAAAATCTTGGAGATTCAACGCCGTATCAATCCCCAAAACACCGACCAGGGTCACGCCTTCAAAATGATGCCCTTTCGCAACCAACTGGGTACCAATGAGAATATCGCCTTCGCGATCAAAATCTGACAATATTTTTTCCAGCTGCTTAGGCGTCGTCGCACTGTCTCGATCTGCACGCATAATGCGACTATCTGGGAAGTGTTTAATGAGCTCAGCTTCTACTTTTTGGATACCCAACCCCATATAGCCCAAGCGTGGTTTTTTGCATGCCGGACACTGCAATGTCGCTGGTGCCGTGACATAGCACCGATGACAGCGAAACACGCGGTCTTTGTGGTAAGTCATGCTTAAGCCACACTGAGAACATGCATAAATCGTCTGACAAGCCTGACAGCCCACATACGGCGCATACCCACGACGGTTCAGTAGCAAAATAGTCTTTTCCCCTTTGGCCAACCGCAAACGAATGGCGTCATCCAAGGGTTGCGAAAAAATCCCACCCACCCGCATTTTGGGATCGTCCCGACTGTCCACACAAATAATAGGTGGCATCGGATTACGGTTCGCACGATAGGGCATCTCCACACAGGTTGAGCCCCCTATTTGTGCCTGATAACGGGTTTCGAGTCGGGGTGTCGCAGATCCCAATATCAATGGCGCATCGGCTTGTCGACACCGAAAATCTGCCACGTCATGAGTCCAGTACCTGGGATTGCTATCCTGTTTGTAAGAGCCATCATGCTCTTCATCCAAGATGATAGCGCCTAAACGGGGTACAGGGGCAAACACAGCCGATCGTGGACCCACCACGATAGCCGCTTGCCCAGACAATGCTTTGGACCATGCCAAATCCCGCTGTTTTGGCGTCTGCCCCGAATGCATAACGACACCACGCTGCCCAAATCGTTCCTCAACACGGGTACGCAATTGTGGCGTCAACCCAATTTCCGGCACCAAAAACAAAACCTGTTTACCTTCAGCAATAATATCCGCAGCCAATTGCATATAGACTTCTGTCTTACCGCTCGCTGTGACCCCATGAAGGAGCCAGGTATGACACCCTTTTTTGCCACGCATAGCCGCCAGAACCGTCTCTTGGGCTTCCGTCAAAACATGACCTTCAGCCACATCCGAAACCTCTAGATCAGGCGTTTCTCGGTATTTTCGGTTACCCACCACCGTTTGATACGACACATAAGGGGAACAAATATAGGTTTCTGCCAACCATAAAATAAGCGCTATAATATCTGGTAAAATTGGTTTTTTATCCAAAATGGCACTGATATCACGAAGCTTTCCACTAAAACGATCGCCCGCCACCCCATCCCATTCTCGAAATGGCATGATCAGGCCCTCTACAGAGCTTGGCCCCATAGGCACTTGCACATAGGATCCAACAGAAACAGAGAGGGTTTCTGGAATCTGATAATCATAAAGAGCCGCGACATTCCGCATCACCAAAACACGTGCCACACGAAGCCCCGTCATGAGGCCTGTTTCTTTTGCAAAACGATGCCCACGAGGCCCAACATAATCCCAATAGCACCCAACAATTCAAGAGACTGAAAAGATTCAGCAAAAAACAAAACGCCTGAAACCATCATCATGGGGGTTCCCAATAAATTCATACTACTCGCCACAGAACCAGGTACTGATTTAAAAGATTCGGTCATAATCCACTGCGCCAATAGCCCAGAAATCCCAATACCCAGTATCAAAAACAGCAAGGACCATGTCCAGACAACACCTTGCAGCGATAAAAAAGGAAGCAATAAAATAGCCCCCACACCATAAAACCAGGTCACCACCATTCGGCTACTATGATTCCGCCGCAAGGCCTTGATCGTGATCATCACAAACCCAGAGCAGATGGAACCTACCAATGCCGCAAGATCCGCGTAGAGATTCCCCCCAGCCCCTCTGACAGAAAACAAAACACCCAATCCCAACAATGCCACTAAAAAGCCCAAAGAGCGTCGCCATGTGGCTTTTTCCTTGCTTTTGCCAATCACCGAAAAAAAAAAACCACACACGTCCACAAACACCCAGAGAAAAATCAATTGTTAACGCCTCGAGCGGCCCGATACGCAAGGCATAAAAGTACAAAGACATCGCCGTTAAACCCATAACGGCACGAAAAATTAATAATTTAATATTCGGAGAAGTCGGCAAGTCTTCAGTCTTTTCAGTGATACCATCACGACACCACACAAGACCATGTATAGCCATCAATATCACGGCAGAGACACCAAAACGTGCCATCAACAACAAAGGCAATGACAAAAATGCATTACCAAACTTCACCAAAGAATGCGCCAAAACATAAAAGCATTGACTAAACACAAGGCCCGCTATGGCCACGGTATAAGACTTATACCGCAACCTAAAGGTACGGGGAAACGGCTTGCAACCCCGTCTCCTGAGAAAACCCCAGCATCAGATTCATACACTGAATCGCTTGACCAGATGCACCTTTGATCAAATTATCAATCGCAGAAAAAACGACCAATCGAGATCCAAAAGGAACCAAGGAGATGGCACACCGGTTTGACCCAAAGACTGTTTTTGTCGTCGCTCGCGAACCCTCTGGCAATAGTTGAATAAAAGGTTGATCCGCATACGCTTCTTGATAAATACCATACACCGTTTGAAAATCCATCGGTTCACGCAAGGTAAGGTAGATGCTGGATAGAATGCCACGATTCATAGGTACCAAATGTGGTGAAAAGAAAACAGGAAGACCCAAAACTTGTGCCATTTCAGGTTGATGTCTATGCACACCTGTACCATACGCAGAGAATCCATCAGACACTTCACAAAACAAAGATCCTTGCTTTGCAGAACGCCCAGCACCAGAGGCGCCAGATTTGGCGTCTACGAGCACTTCTCCAAGAATCATATCCAATGATGCCAATGGCCCAGCGCCAAGCATCACAGAGGTGCTATAACAGCCAGGGCACGCTACAGTTTGAGATGCCGCTATATCCGATGCATAGCGTTCGGGAAGACCCAAAGGAATTTGGCCCAAAAGCTCTGGCGCACGGTGCTCACCATAGTGAGTTGCAAAAACAGACGCATCACGAAGTCTAAAATCTGCGGAAAGATCCACGACTTTAACCGACTTTTGCCACAAGGCTTGCACCAAGGGTTGTGACTCACCATGAGGCAACGCCAAAAAAACCACGTCTAAAGTCTCGATTTTTTCGAGATCCACGGGCTCCATAACAAGATCTAAAACCCCTAAGAATTGGGGGTATACATCTGAAAAAACTTGCCCTGCTTGGGTTTTTGCGAAAAGAGCGTCTATACGGATATAGGG
>JAGYJO010000070.1 GCA_018402095.1 bacterium | reverse complement strand
CACCATAGAGGTTCCACGACTCTGCGCCGATTTCGGGGTAGCTGATCCCGATTTTCCAGGGGTTGCCATTGCGGACGCGGAGTTCGCCGCCGACCTCGACAAAGTATCGGTGAATACCGAGAGATTCTAAGGTTTCAACGATGAGATCGACGCTGAGGCCTTGGGCAATAGCATCGAAGACAATTCTTTGATTCAAAGACTTGCTAAGTGTTGATTCAGAGAATCCCTCCCCTGCCCCTCCCAGGAGGGGAATTTCTTTATATTGAGGATTCGTCGCTGCGCGACTCATCCTCAAACTCCTGTTGGAAGAACTTGTGCGGGGCTTGCCCTCGGGCTCCCCTGGGAGGAACTCGCTATCGCGAGCCCCGGACTCCGACAGAGAAAAAAGTGATGAATGTCGTATCTGTGTGAGTGTTGCTTGCACGGTTGCAGCATCCGGCGCCTGCCAGCCAGGTTTTCGGAAATCCCATAGGTCAAACAAAGCCCCTGAGCTGGGATCAAAAGCGCCGCCACTCTCTGTATACACAAATTCAGAGGTCGCAAGCAAACGTCGCATCGTGGCACTCACGGGAATAGAGTCTCCTGGCTTGGCATTGTTGAAATGAGACACTTCGCTGTCATCTCTATATGTCGACGCCACTTTGTCCAAGTCTTCTAGTGCCTTGGACACGGCCGCATCAATACGGCTCGGCAACACCCAAAGAGGTCGACTCACCGTGATGTGGTAGGTCGTGCCTTGGGCCTCACCGGAGAGTGTGTGCGTTACGCAAATCAAAGAAACAGCGATCGCTATAACGCCTATAAGGCCAATCGCATAAAAAACTTTCACGAGGCCCCACCCCTACCCCTCCCCAGGGAGGGGGGAATCTTGTTCAAAGGGAGGATGACGTCGTCACCCTCCCTTTGAAACCCTAAAAAAGGATCACGACTAGCCAAAGTCGTCGTAAGCGATCATCTCTGGCTCTACGCCAATGCTATACAACATATCGCGCATCGCTTTGAGCATCATTGGTGGACCACAGAGATAATATTCAATCTCCGTTGGATCTTCATGATTGGCCAAATACTGGTCATGCAACACTTGGTGGATAAACCCAGTTGCACCGTCCCAGTTGTCTTCTGGCTGAGGATCAGACAATGCCACGTGGTAGCTGAAGTTTGGATTATCTGCTTCCAAGCCTTTGAACTCGTCATCATAAAACATCTCACGCTTCGACCGGGCACCATACCAAAACGTCATCTTACGGTCTGTTTTGAGACGCTTCAGCTGATCAAAAATATGACTACGCATCGGTGCCATACCCGCACCACCCCCAACGAAACACATTTCACGTTTGGTCTCTTTGGCAAAAAACTCACCATAAGGACCACTAATCGTGACTTTGTCGCCAGGTTTCAAATTAAAAATATAAGACGATCCAATCCCTGGCATAATACCTTCTGTACGTGGTGGCGGTGTCGCAATCCGTACGTTCAAATACACAACACCTTTTTCTTCAGGATAGTTCGCCATTGAGTAGGCACGAAAGACTTCTTCTTCGTTTTTCGCATTCAAATCCCAAAGCTTAAAGTTGTCCCAATCAGGGCGATACTCTGCATCCACCGCAAATTCTTTAAAGGACAATTCATATTCGGGAATATAAATCTGAATATAGCCACCCGCACGAAAGTTCAAATCCATACCTTCGGGCAATTTGACACGAAAATCTTTGATAAAGGTCGCAACGTTGTCATTGGAAATAACCTCACACTCAAATTTTTGAATGCTAAAAATTTCGTCATGCACGTGAATCCCAATATCATCTTTGACCTTGAACTGACAGCCCAACCGTACATGGTCTTTGCGTTCCTGTACCGTCAAATGTGGTAACTCCGTCGGCAAGGCGCCTGTGTCCCCATCGGTCACCTGCACTTTACACATCGCACAACTACCGCCACCACCACAAGCGGATGGCAAGAAAATCTTGTTTTCGGATAATACCGACAACAAATTGGAACCGGATTTCACCACAATGGATTTGCTCTCATCACCATTGATCAGAATCTTGCAATCCTTACGTTTCACCACGGTTGTCTCTATCAGATAGAGAACAAAGACGAGGGTCATCACAACCCCTAAAAACACTGCAATACTTACCACATAAATCATGACGTATTTCCTTAGATCTTGATGCCAGCAAAGCTCATAAAGGCCATCGCAATCAACCCTGTTGTAATCATATTAATCGCAAAGCCACTGAGTCCGAACGGTGAATTCGCATATTTGAGTTTTTGCTGTACCGCAGCCATGACCACGATCGCCAACCAGAAACCAATACCAGAAGAAACACCAAAAACAACAGATTCTACAAACCCATACGCACGCTCATTCATAAACAAAGACGCACCCAAAATCGAACAGTTCACCGCAATCAATGGCAAGAAGATCCCCAAAGACATATGAAGATTCGGCATATACTGCTCCATCACCATCTCAACAATTTGAACCAAAGCCGCAATCGTCGCGATAAAAGAGATGAAAATCAAAAAGCTCAAATCCATAGTCGGGAAACCCGCCCAAGCCAAAGCGCCAGGCTTCAAAAGAAAGTGTGCGATCGCCCAGTTCAAAGGAACCGTAATCGACATAACGAAAACAACGGCCATCCCCAAACCAGACGCTGTTTTGATGTTTTTGGAACACGCCAAAAACGAGCACATCCCCAAGAAGTAAGCCAACAAAACATTGTTGATAAATATCGAGGAAACGGCGAGTCCAATTAATGCCACTATATCCATGATCTTATTTCTTTCCTTTCGCTAGCAAAACATTCTGAGCCCACGCAATCAATCCGATCACAATAAAGGCCCCCGGAGCCAACACCATCAGCCCCATATTTTGATAACCTACGGCATAGAACATATCTGGCACAATCTGAAAGCCAAAAAGACTGCCAGACCCCAACAATTCTCTAAAAAAGGCCACCACTAGCAAAATATAACCATAGCCCAAGCCATTACCCAAACCATCCAAGAAAGACAGGCCGGGACCGTTACCCAAGGCAAAAGCTTCCAAACGTCCCATAACGATACAGTTGGTGATAATCAATCCAACGAATACCGACAACTGTTTGCTGATATCAAACATAAACGCACGCAAGACTTGGTCAGCCAAAATAACCAACGACGCGATAACAACCAGTTCAACAATGATCCGAATGTTCTTCGGAATGATATTGCGCATCAGTGAAATAATCACGTTGGCCAAAGCCGTCACCGTGGTCATACACAAGGCCATAACCAACGCCGGCATCATCTGTGTGGTCACCGCCAAAGCAGAACAAATACCCAATACCGCTGTCGAAACAGGATTTGAAAGCAATATCGGTTCTACAAGAACGGCATATCCTTTTGTTTTTGAGAGCTTCATAATGCTGCCTCCAATTCAGATGTAGAGTGAGCAGCCTCATCGGCCTGCCTTAAACGAGAGGACAAGGGCTCATATTTCAGCAAATCTGTCTTGAGAAAGTCACGCACACCCGCAGCTGTAATCGTCGCACCACTGATACCATCTACCGCGTGTTCCAACCTGTTTGGCGCCACATCCTTGGCCTTCCCTTTGACAATATCAATGGAAACCAACTCACCAGATTCATCCACAATTTTCTTACCTTTAAACTGAGACTGGAACCAGTCTTTTTCCACTTCACCACCCAAACCAGGGGTCTCACCATGTTGGTAAAACGTAATACCCAAAACAGTATTACCGTCACCTTCCAAAGCAAAGAAGCCGTAAATCCAACTCCACAGTCCGTACCCAGAAATAGGCATGGCATACTGAGAAATCTGACCATCTGCCGCATACACCACGTATACCGGTAGGTTCGCCCCATTGTCTGACGTGTCGCTCAACTCACCTGAAGGCAACATAAACTTGTCTTGCACATTTTCAGTATACAAACGAACAATGTCGTTACTCGTATACTTCTGATTGGGCTCCAACAAAAACAATGATTTCAAAATGTTTTTTTGTTTATCAACAATCACATTCTGTTGTTGACGATCGCGCAACAAGGTCACCGCACTGGTCAATACAAAACTACAAACCAAACACACTTAACAATAGCAAAGATAAACGTTTTTACATTAGATGACATTTGGAATCCGCTCTCAATTGACGTTTCTAACACATGATCGATCAATGGGGCAAACACATTCATCAGAAGAATAGAGAGCATCACACCTTCTGCGTACGCCGGATTTACCGCTCTAATGATCACAGTCTTTACCCCGATCAAAATACCATAGACCCACTTTGACGCGTTCAAACTCGGTGACGACACGGGGTCCGTCTCGCCATAAACACTGCACCAAAAGCAAAACCACCCAAGAACCAAATGCCATTGTGGGGGCAATGCAAAGCGCCTACTGTACCCACAGGCACCAACGCATTAAAAATCGCAGAGGACACGACCAAGCCGACCACACACCCCACCATAGTCCGCCAGCTACCAATACCGGTAACAATCAGGATAAAGGCACCGATCAACACACAGATCACCGAGGTCTCACCAATACTCCCTGGCACAAACCCCATAAAGAGTTTTTTCCACGTAAACCCGTGAGAAATCAAGGCATCGGTCACACTCTCTGGCAATTTCACAGAAGCGGATACCGCCAAAGCTGTCGCACCACTGTAAACATCCACAACTCTTTCTTTTGCCGCAATCCACACATCACCACTAATCTGTGCCGGATACGCAAAAAACAGAAAGGCCCGTGCCGTTAACGCAGGGTTCAAGAAGTTGCGACCTGTACCACCAAACACCTCTTTACCAATGATAACGCCAAAAGTAATCCCTACAGCGACCTGCCACAACGGAATCGTTGCCGGCAAAATCAAAGGAAACAACATCCCTGTCACCAAGAACCCTTCGTTCACTTCGTGACGACGGATAATGGCAAACAGAAATTCCCAAAAAAGCCCAACACCATAAGAGACCGCCACAATCGGCAAGACTTTCATCGCACCAGACAAAATCAAAGACCAGAAATCAGGCGAAACACCTTCTACCAAACTGGCTTGGTAACCGGCATTGTAGATCCCAAACAACAAACATGGGATCAACGCCAAAATAACGATACCCATATAACGCTTGGAATCCAACGCGTCCCGAACGTGAGGACCTTTTTGGGTCACTGCACGAGGGCTCAATAAAAGTGTATAAAAAGCATCGAAAAAAGGATGCCACTTTGACAATTTTCCGCCGTGTTCAAAATGGGGCTCCCATTTGTGAAAGGCATCGCGAATAAATTTCATGAACGCAACTCCTTGAAGACTTTGTTTTTAGCTTCTGTAATCGTGTCTGCCACTTCTATTTTGGAAGGACAAACATACGTGCACAGCCCACAAGCCGTACAATCCAACATCCCCAACGCAATAGATTCTTCCTGATCGTTGGCTTCCACCTGCTTCAGTATCAACTGCGGCAACAGGTCTACAGGACAAACCTCAACACAGGCGCCACACTCAATACAGGCCCGATGACTGCCATTGACTGTCGTCGGAAGCGTCCACGCTTTTTTCGGCAACAAGGCCGACAAGAACGCTTTTGAAAAACTGTATTTATCAAAACCAGGCTGTACAAAAGACAAGAACTGCTGCTCCCGTCCTTCTGGCAACGCCACCAACGCCGCCTCATCCAAGCCCAAATAGCCCGAATGGCTCACTTTACGACCGGTCATCACACTACCAGCCACATATCTCGCCGCACTGGCTTCTTTCAAAAAGAGGGCTACAGGTGCACCCACCCGTGTCAGAAAGTGTCCATTAGACGATGTCATAATACCTGACACCGTGATCACTTGACGTACAGGATACTGGCCTTCCAATAGCGATTCACCCAGACGAATCACCTCAGAAGCGCCCAATGTCCACGCTGTATTTTCCGCAGCCGATTGTTTGGCATGATAATGAAAAACCTCAGGGGAATTGGCTGTCGTATCGCCAGAGATCTGATGGGTCACCACATCCTTCAAAGAAGTTTTCAAAATAGCACTGCTCGCATGCAAGGCTACAGAAACAGAACCCGAGGTCAACACCCCTAAGGCCGCTATACCTGCACGCAAATACGCTTCATTGCCATCCAAAACCACTTGAGATTGTGGCAAAAAAGCATCTTCCGCATCCAGAGAGACATACACAGAAGGGGGGACCACATCCGGAGAGGGAATGCGCCCAAAAGGACGTTCACGCAAAAGCGGCCAAACACCGCGCTCCAGAAGCGCAGCTACCAGTTGTTCACGTGGCGTGGTCGCTATTGCTGTCGCTTCATATTTCTGAAACGAAACCGCTTTTTCTTCAGCGGCCACACGAACAACAATCTCTTCCAAACGGCGGCGTTCACCCAAGACCACACGGTCCACAACACCGGCCGCTGGTGAAAGAAACTGAACCCGAGGGTCATGTTTGTCTAAAAAAAGCGGCGTTCCGATATGAACAGCATCGCCTTCTTTTACCAAAGCCTTTGGCTTGATAAACGGAATCTCGCTAGGAAGAACCCCAACGGTTTCCGGGTTTGACGCTTTCTGAAGCGTCGCAGAGGGCTCACCTGAAAGCGTGAGCGAATACCCCTTTTTTACAATAACTTTTTTGGGCACCATCGTCGCCATGTCTTCTCACTCCTAATCATGCAGGAAAATCCCGAAAAACTTTTTATACCCATCCCAAAATGAAACCGGGACCAGATGCCTTCCCAAATCGCTCTGGTCACACATGAGGAATATGCGCCCACCACGATTTGAAATCCGGGTTTTATTTTGGAACAAGTATGGGCCATACTAAAGAAAGAAAACGCTCAAAAAACGTCTTAAATTCTCTTCTATCGCCGACAAACCACTGTATTCCAGAGGTCCCTACACATGTCACAAAAGAAACCATGACACGCAAAACTTCCTCTTGAAAAGAGGGTCAAATAATACCCCATAAAAAGA
>JAGYJO010000007.1 GCA_018402095.1 bacterium | reverse complement strand
CCTACGCCGAGCAAGTAAGT
Source organism: bacterium (assembly GCA_018402095.1). Lineage (GTDB taxonomy): Bacteria > Margulisbacteria > Marinamargulisbacteria > SXXA01 > SXXA01 > M30B43. The sequence continues at coordinate 18,224 of JAGYJO010000007.1, read as the reverse complement.
TTTTTGGTAACTGTCTAGCCCCTTCGGGTGATCGGCTATATCGTGACTCGCATAACAAATTTGGGAGGTATTTTTTTTGAAAGGGGATCTTTTCGACAGCTTTGTCGGATTGGGGCTGTTTTTGTTTGCTGGGTTGTGGCTTCATAATTGCTCTTTTTGATAATTGTTATTCCCTGCCGACTATTCTTCCCTTGCTCGTTAGCCGCGTGTCTTGGCGGTTTCTATTTATCCCCCAGATTGGAGCTCTCTCATGTCCGTTTTATTTCCCTTTGTATGGCATCGTATGGTTGCCAGTCCATCTCGGGTTGCCTGCGAAGTAGGCTCAGATACAGGCGTTTTAGCAGACAATACGATTAAGCTCTATTTAGGTCAGCCTTTGCTGCGCTGTGCCGGTGTCGCGTGTTCATTGCTGTCTACAAAACCCTCTGCGCAAGAGTGGGAAGCGGCTGTAGAGAATGCGACAAAAACGCCAGCCAATTTCATGTCTTTTTTAACGGATTATCCTGTTTTATTGAAACTGCTTGATCCTGTCAGTGGGGATACATTGTTGCATGCCATATTGAGCATACAACGTCTTTTTTCGCTTGAGCTGGTGACTTTTGTGATTGAGAAGACGCCACTTTCTGCTCGGTCCTATACCAATGCGAACGGACAAACACCGTTTCGGTATTGGCTCTCTCAAAATTTTTTGTCGAATGATGATGCCGTTTCTGCGATAGCCGACAAGTTTGATATCAATAAGGAGCTTGGGCTGACGTCGTCTTCATTGCCATATCCTGCTATCGTTTGGCATAGCCGAATGATGGCGCATGGAAATACGGCACGGGTTATCAAGGCGCAGATTTGCAAAGGTGATTTTTTGATCGTCCTTGCAAGTAAAGGGAATCTCCCCTCAAGCATTCGGGAGCTGACCGATATGCTTAGTATTTACACGGGTATTTTACGGGATTTGAATACGCCCGAGTATCGCCATTTTATTCCAACGTTAGTGGACTGTTTGACTTATATTGCAGAGGGCAATACAGACGCGGAGAAATTGGTGAAAAGTCTGATTCATGGCGTTCTTCGTTTGTCTTCAACACCGCCGGCAGAGCTATATACCTACAGTGCCTATTCCGAGGCTCCTTTTCTATTCAAATTGTTACAATCTGAGCCTGTTCGTGTTCCCACAGGGGTGGATCAACTGAGACTTCATATTGTTGCGGAATACCCCCATATGACGTCAGATGAAGTGACTTCAAAACTGTGGGGCCTGATCGAACAGAGTGTCTCCAGAGATGGCAGTCGGTTTGAGCATATACTTGCGCAGAGTGGTCGCTTTGATTTGTTATTAAACAACTATTTAGGTCACTCTGGTTACGCCAACACAATGGATCGGCTGAGACGTATCAGCGATGGCAAGTACCCAACCCATATGGCTGTTGAAAATGGAAACGCCGAGACCGCAAAAATTTTTCTAAAGCAGTGCCCGGCTATGGCGTCGCTAAGGGATAGTGAGGGGCGTACGATTTTGCACGCGGTGGTTGAGACCCGAAAGCCTGTGAGTGTGGCGGTTCTTCTCAAAGAAGATTGTGTGAAAGCGCTTATTGAGTGTGAAAATAACAAAGGTCAGACCGCTATTCATGTGGCTGCAAAATTAGGATTGGTGACGACACTTGGATATCTTTTGGCGGTAACGAATACCGTTTCTGGTTTGTTGAAACCTGATTTGAAGGGGAATACGGTTTTTCATTTGGCCGCGAAAACAGGCAATCGTAGTGTCATTGAGACGTATGGGGACCATGTGACCGATTGGCAAAATAGGCAAAACAAAAAAGGGCAAATACCGGCCATGTTGGCACTGCAGGCGGGGCATATCATGACCTTGCGGTCCCTCGGGTTGTTTGATCCCCATAGTCGAGATTTTTCCGGCAAGAATTTTTTGCATTATGGTGTAGACACGCATCAGCTGGCGATGTGTTTGGAAGCTATCAAGCGTATACACGATATGCGTCCGGCTCAGTCCTCTATTCTTGGTTTGTTCGGGCTATCCGCTATTAAACATCCGTCCTTTGTAGACTTCGCAATGCAAAAAGACAGCACGCGCAAAAGCCCGGTTGAATATGCGGTAGCTTTGGGATCTCCAGAGATTGCTATGGCGATTATCAATGAATTGGACACGGTTCCAGATAGCAAACTGAGGGTTCTGCTGTTGGCTGTATCTCATGCGATCACTATTCAAGACTTGGGTGTGTTTAGCGCGCTAATGCGTACCTTTGAGTGCGCTTTATCGCGTGACATGGGCACTGTTTTTTCGATGCTGATTCAGAAGTGTCGCGTGACTGAGAGCGGTGGTGGGGTCCGAAAAGCAGATGTATTGTCTGCTATAGATACTGTGTTTTGTGATTTTTATGGCGTTATTCAGCCTTATTTGAATAAGGGTGTGGCTGTGGAGATCGTATCTGGGGCTGGATTCTCAGCGGCAGTCGAGAGCCATCTTCACGGTAGAATTGATTCAGCGGCTATCTCTTAGGTTAATACTTCCCTCATTATCGACTAGCTTGCCGCCTCCGGCGGGCAAGAAAGCTTTTGTAATCACTTCCTAGAGGGGGGGGTTAGGGGCGACACTCGGCTGCGCTCAGTGACCTAAAAACCGGAAAAACATTATTTCGCTCAGAAAGCTGAGAGAAATAGAGAGATTTAAAGGGCTGACGCCCTTTAAATCCCTGTTAAGCCCCTGGCGTAGGAAGTGGTTACAGCTTTTTGCAACAGAGCCGTTTGCGACAACGTCTGTAACCGGTATAATCGGCGTCATGAATACTACCAAAACACTGCTTAGCGGAATCCAGCCCACGGGGCGCATGCATCTCGGGAACTACTTTGGCGCGGTCCAAAGTTGGGTAACCTACCAAAATGATTACAACACTTTTCTCTTTATCGCCGACCTCCACGCATTGACCACCAAATACATGAGTCCCGAAGGCTTGCGTGAAACCAAACAGTCTTTGTTGCAAGACATTCTCGCCTGTGGTGTGGACCCCAAAAAAGCCTGTGTGTTTTTTCAATCCGATGTCTCGATGCACGCCGAGCTGCACCTGCTTTTCTCGATGATGACGCCGTTGCCTTGGCTAGAGCGTGTCCCGACCTACAAAGACAAAATCACGGCTATGCAAGACCACGATTTGAATACGTACGGATTTTTGGGGTACCCATTACTACAAGCGGCAGATATCGCCCTCTATCAGGCGGATGTGGTGCCCGTCGGTCGTGACCAATTGCCCCATATGGAGCTGACCCGTGAAGTCATTCGTCGGTTTAATCATCTGGTACAAAAACCTGTCTTCAAAGAACCGGAGGCGCTGCTCACCTCTCATGATGTCTTGCTTGGTACAGATGGCCGCAAAATGTCAAAAAGCTATGGGAACACCATTCCGATGAGTGACACCCCAGAGCAACGTAGCGCCACTGTCATGAGCATGGTTACCGACCCCAATCGTATCCGCAAAACAGATCCGGGAACCCCTGAAGTTTGTCCTGTATTCGCCTATCACCGTATTTTCAATACAGCAGATCGTGTATCTGAGATAGCCGCCGCCTGTCGGGGTGCTGAAATTGGCTGCGTGGCCTGCAAGCGGGATTGTGCTGCGGCATTGAATGCGCACTTGGCGCCTATTGATGAACGTCGTTTGACCTGGTCGTCGACAGACACGCTGAAAGATATTGCGAAAGACGGTGCCAAGCGCGCGATTCTGGTCGCCGGCGAAAGCCTCGCGAAGGCGAAAAAATCTTTGCATCTTTAAGCTGAGCCCTCACCCCCAGCCCCTCTCCCAGAGGGCGAGGGGAGTAGGGAAAAACTGGATACAAAGGGCGCAGCCCTTTGAAAAATAAAAAAAATCATTTGTGAAGCTTTGCTTCACAAATGATTTTCAACTCTCCTGAGTTAGGGTGTTGTGCACAACACTGAGGACCGCTGTTTCAAAAAGTTCCAGTGTACTGACATCTACTTTGCCTGTTTTCCATACCGTTTCCACGGTGTGTTGCATATCGTCTTCGGAAATGAGCTGCCGCATCGCCCCCCCACAGACCTGAATGGCGGTGGCATAAAGCGTATGGAGTTCGTTGAATTTGTGTACGTTTGGGTCTGGCTGTGGCCCCAATTGGGCGGCTATTTTTTCCAGCCAGCTCTGAGAGGTGGGTGCGGGTACGCTGTCTTTGTGGTTGTCGTAGTGGGTCAACGCGTTTTGTAGCCGTGTTTTGGGTGAAGATTCGCGGTGTGTGATACTCAGCAGGGCGTTTCTTTGTGTGGTTTCGAGCTGTTTCTGCGCGGGTGTCGTCAGGGGGCTTTCGCCATGAGTGGGTGGTTTTGACGCGGGGATGTCTACCTGTGTTTTGGTGGCCACTGCCGAAAAATCGACATAGGTACGGCTGATAGGCCGTGGCAGATTTGATGACGACAGTGGTTTCTGCAGTGAAAAATCAGCTGACACTATTCGCCCCCCCTAATTATGACCAACCCCTTAGCGGGTTTGGCTATGCCCGGTTTTTTTGGAGTTTAAACATGGGTGTTTTTGTTTATCCCAATTTGCGGGTGTAAAATAAAATATTTGCCGTTTTGCATAATACTGAGTAAATTTACTCAGTATTATGCAAAACAAATTTCAACGTCCCCATATTGAGATCCTTCAGGCACGATTGTCCGAAGTTCCTCGGTTTATGATCGTGGTGGCAGGTCCTCGTCAGATAGGTAAATCTACGATGGTTCGCCAAGCATTGGTGGGCCGCGACGCTATCTTTGTTGCCACAGATCAGCCGCTTCCAGAGACGCGTGACACTTTTGATGTGCAAACAATTCCTGGCACAAAACCAACAGCCGAATGGCTGATCACCCAATGGACGCGGGCACGTGCGCGGGCAAAGGAAATGCCAGACGGTCATTATTATATTTTGGCCATAGATGAGATTCAAAAAATCGATCGTTGGTCAGAAATCATCAAAGGTCTTTGGGATGCAGACCGTGCAGCACAGTTACCACTACACATTGTATTGCTCGGTTCCTCGCCGTGGTTGATGCAGCGCGGGCTCACCGAAAGTTTGGCGGGGAGATATGAGTCTATTCGTATGTCGCATTGGTCCTATCCAGAAATGCAGGCCGCATTTGATTTTTCTTTGGACGAATATCTCTATTTTGGGGGATACCCTGGTAGTGCTGGGCTCATTCATGAGGAGTCCCGTTGGCGGTACTACCTACGAAATGCGTTGATTCAGCCAAATATTGAACACGATATTTTGCAAATGACGCGGGTGGATAAACCCGCCTTACTCAAAGCCTTGTTTGAACTTGGGTGTGGTACCTATTCTGGACAGATTCTCTCTATGACAAAAATCATCGGAAATCTACAAGATGCAGGCAATACCGTGACACTGTCACATTATCTAGACCTATTGTCTCACGCCGGGTTGCTCACTGGGTTACAAAAATATGCGGGGCATGACCATCGACGACGGGCATCTCCTCCCAAATTTAATACACATAACACAGCACTCATGTCGGCTTTGGGAAGTCATAGCTTTGCCGAGGCCAAGAATGACCGCAGTCATTGGGGGCGTTTGGTGGAAAGTGCCGTTGGGTCTCATTTGATCAATACCAAGCCTGAGGATAGTGAGTTGTATTATTGGAGAGAAAGCCCCCATGAAGTTGATTTTGTATTCAAAAAAGGCCAAAAACTCCTTGCAATCGAAGTCAAAAGCGGCCTTGATTTCGCTACACCCAAAGGGCTGGCATCCTTCGTACAACATTTTCCCGAGGCCCAATCCATGATCGTGGGTGAAGGTGGTGTTGCGCTGCATGACTTTTTGTCACAACCGGTGGATTCTTGGTTCGCATGACGAAAGCCGCCTTGAACGTGGTGATTCCGCGACAACTAAGAGAAGTACGAGAAAACGCACAAAGCGAAGCGACACCTCCCGACGACGAAAAAATCGTGGCCATAACAGATTTGCGCGATACGCCCGCATGGATTCTTTTGGGAGAGCCTGGTGCGGGGAAAACCACGCTATTCGAAAGTGAAGCACTCGACTGTGGTGGTAAATGCATGACCATTCGTGACTTTATCCATGACAATATAGACGAAGCCTTGCGAGGTAAGACGCTGTTTCTGGATGGGCTGGATGAAGTTCGCGCAGATACGGCAGAAGGGTCTGTACTCACACGCGTTGCGACACGACTAAAACGCTATGGCATTTCTCGATTTCGTATTGCGTGTCGGGCGGCGGATTGGTACGGACCTTTGGACATTGACGCACTCTCACGTGTGTCGGCCAATACAGCCACACAAACGTTTCAGCTCTGTCCACTGACGGAAAGAGATGTCCACGATATTTTGGAGAAAAACTTTGGACTAGAAAATCCCAGAGATTTCATAGCCAATGCGTCTGAGTATCGTATTCAAGAACTGCTCTACAATCCGCAAACATTGGGACTGATGGTGGCCGCTGTGGGCAAAGGCACCGCATGGCCATCTACCCGATCCGCTGTATTTGCGCTGGCCTGCGAAAAACAACTCGAAGAAGAAAATAGAACCCATCGCACCCAAGCACAACAGCGCAGCATGGCAAGCTCTCCCAAGTTGCTGTCTGATACTGCAGGATATTTGTTCGCAGCCATGCTCCTGGGCAACAAAGCTGGCATCGCATTGGACAAGGACGGTGAAAATGGAGCCTTCCCCAGACTTGAAAATTATAATCCGCCGGATTTAAGGATTGATGATGCTGTAGTAAAGACGGGTTTAATGATTGCTGCGGAGGTAGTAAAGCGTCCTATTTTCACGGCGTCTGGTACCGCAGATCAGATGGTCCCCAGTCACCGCAGTATCGCCGAATTTCTAGCTGCAAAATGGCTGGCCAAACAGGTAGACGCGCATCACTTACCGATAGGGCGTTTGTGCAACCTGATCTTGGGTTTTGATGGCAAGCCGGTTTCCGACTTGAGAGGGCTTTACGCGTGGTTGGCGACACAATCCACGACGTTAAGCGAACGATTCCTGAAAGCAGATCCCTTGACCGTCATTCTTTATGGGGATGTGAAGCCGATGTCGGTGGTACTCAAACGACAATTGTGGTCCGCCCTTGAGAATCTGGCGCAGACACAGACAACCGTCTTGAGACATGCACTCTATGACACGCGAAAGACCGCTGCCTTCAGCGCCTTATTTGATCCCGAGTTGGTACCAGATTTTCTGTCTATACTGACATCGCCTAAACGAGATGCCGCGCAGCAAGTCTGTGTTCAGTGTGTGCTGGCTATTCTAGAGAACAACCCGCTCGGGGAAGCGATGATCCCGGCTTTGAAACGCATCATCGACGATGGGAATTATGACGCTGTTTGTCGTCACGACGCGCTGGCGGTATGGCTACCGCATGTGTCTGATTCGGAGGCGATAGCACTTTTGGATGCGGTGAATGAGGGACGTGTCGATGACACATATGATGAAATTTCCGGTCTGCTGCTGTGTCATCTGTTTCCCAAACATCTTTCAGGAAATCGCCTGATATCGTATTTGCATGTCCCTCAAAAAAAATATTATGTGGGGATGTATATCATTTTCTGGAAATACCGATTGCCAGAACGGATTGACGACACGAATCTCAAACTTGCTTTGGAGCAGCTTTGTCAGCGTGAGGATCTATCTCTTGATAGCCACGGAGAATATGCAGAGCTCTCTAAGATTATCGCAAATTTGGTAACCAAAGGCGTGGAAGTTCACGGGGATCGTATTTCTGACGCGTGTTTGTTTTCGTGGTTAATGCTAGGTAGCGACAAGTATGGACGCGTTAGAAGAGAGGCGTCACTTCAATCACGAATAACGACATGGCTCAGCGAGAGGCCAGAACGATATAAAGGGTTGGCCTCTATTCGCTACGAACGATGCAAACAAAGTACAGCACACATGGAAGAAACTTTTTCTGCGCTAAGAAATATTCTGCAGCGAGCCTCACGCCCAGCAGATATCGGGCTATGGCATTTTCAGCGCATCGACCAAGAGTCGAATGAATTCTTGGCGCGTGTGTATCTCTTAGAAGCAATGAAAACGTTATTCGATAATCAAGGCAATGCCGGACTCACAATAGAGATGGTTCTGGAGTGGGCCCAAAAAGATCCCCTTCGTCAGTCATGGTTAAACCCTCATTTGTATGAAGAAATTCCAGACTGGCGTAAAGAAAATGAGCTGCGCGAGCAAAAACACAACTCAGAACAGGCTCAACGCCGCTATGAAAGAAGCCTTAATATTTTGAAAGCCATGCCCGAGATTAAAACAGCCACGGTCCCTATTGGGGTTTTGTCTCAGTTGGCAAATGTGTGGGAAGGTCGGTATAGCGACGTTCATGGCGAAACACCCAGAGATCGCTATAAAAAAGCCTATGAAAATGATAAAGAAATCTACAACGCTGCTCAAGAAGGCTTTCGGGCATGTGTATCTCGTGATGACATCCCCTCGATTTCGGATATTCTCGATCTCTACATCAAAGGGCAAGAATACAAGATAAGTCTCCCGTTACTGATCGGGGCCCAGTTGCACTGGGAGGCAGACAGAACCTTTATCGACCAGATTCCCAACGAAACACTGACCAGTTTGTTTTGTTTCTATCTGCTCATTGCACCGAATATCACAGCCGAGTGGGTTTTTACGATTGTTTCACAAAAAACCACCTTGGTAGCAGATATTTTGGTGGCGTACGTGAGTCGGTGTTTTACAGGAAAACGAACACCCGGCTATGCACTATCGTTGTTGCTCCGTGATGACAGCTATGGGACTGTAGCCCGTATTGCGATCCCCCAATTGCTGCAAAAATTCCCCTTAAAAAGCAACGCCGCTCAGCTGGACGATCTGGCAGACATGCTCAGAGCGGGGCTTAATCATCTCGAGACAGAGATGCCGCGCCTGATTGCCGAACGAATCGCACGTAAAAGCCTGGACATGCCGCAGCGGGTGTATTGGCTGACAGCGGGGCTGATCCTAGATCCCGATGTGTATGAGAAAAATCTATGGGAATATGTCGGAAATTCTTGGAAAAAAGTACAGTTGATCTCTGCTTTTTTGGGTCGTAGACCGCTCTATGAATCATCCTTTATTAAATCATTGCCCACGCATACTTTAGGTAGGTTAATCGAGGCCGCCGTGCCACATGCGGTATTTGATCACTATCGTCAGGAAATGGTGTTTTCAAATTTGGGATCCGACCTGGCAGATCATGTGCATACCTTGATCTCTATCCTGTCTGGACGCGGTAGCGTAGAAAGCCTGAACGAAATAGACCGCCTATTGGACTTGCCTACCATGTCACCCTTAAAAGGCACCCTAGAAATTGCCAGGCACACGCTACAGCAAGAACTTCGCAAACAGCAGTTTGATCGTTTGAGTTTGGATCAGGTGACAACGATTTTGCAAAACAAAGCACCGGCCAATGCGGCGGATTTGTTCTCTTTGACGCTGGCCCATTTGGCGGATATCGCCCGCGATATTCGAGAAAGCAACAGCGATCGGTATCGACCATTTTGGACAGAAACAGATGACAATAAACCTAAGAAGGAACACAGTTGTCGGGATGTGATTCTAAGCAGTTTAAAAGAGCGTTTTGCATCGGTAGGTGTGCAGTGTTATCCGGAAGTCGACGCCGTTGGCGACAAAAGAACAGACATTCTCCTTTCCTACAAAACTGAATTCGAGCTCCCCATTGAAGTCAAAGGCGAGTGGCATCCCTACTTGTGGTCGGGCATTCAAGATCAATTGATCAACCAGTACGTGAACTCAAGATCAGACGGATACGGGATTTATTTGGTTCTGTGGGTTGGGGGGGAATATCAACCGTCTCCCAAAGATGGCGGCAAAAAAGCCACGTCTCCGGGAGATTTGGAAGCGCGATTGCAAGCGATGGTGCCTATCGCGCACCAATCACAGATTAAAGTTGTGGTGCTGGATGTGAGCTGGCGCTAACCGCTAAAACCCAAACTGCGGATCCAAAACTCCCGCCTCCGCAAATCCCCTAGCACGTAGCAAACATGAGGGACATACCCCGCATGGCGGGACCACGCCTTCGTAACATGTGTATGTATGTGCGTACCATTCGAGGCGTCCCATGTCGGCCATGAGCTGTACTGTCTCGGCTTTGGTCATCCACATGAGTGGGGTGCGGATTTCAAAGTGGTCCTCCATGGCGAGGTTGAGTGTCACATTTAGTGATCGTACAAAGGTGTCTCGACAGTCGGGATAGCCAGAATAGTCGGTCTGACAAACCCCTGTATACAGAATCCGAATGCCATGTTGTTTTGCGATGACGGCGGCCACGCTGAGAAAAAAGAGATTTCTACCCGGCACAAAGGTGTTGGGCATGCTCTCTGGACCGATGGCATCAATGGTCATTGAATTGTCCGTGAGCGCATTTTGGGACAATCCTGCAATGAAGGGTAGTGGGACTTCTTTGTAAGACACCCCTGCGGTTGCGGCCAACAAACTCGCTTTTTCGAGCTCGATGCGGTGGCGTTGTCCGTAATCGAAAGAAACGGTCATGACGTTGGCGGCGCCAAACTCTGCAATGGCCAGTGCCAAACATGTGGCGCTGTCCTGGCCGCCGGATAAGAGTACCAATGCTTTCATTTAATAACGGGCCCCCAGTCCTCTGGCGATATCTCTGCTGGCGTCCCGCTCTTTGACGGCGGCTCTTTTGTCGTGGGTTTTTTTGGATTTGGCCAGCCCGATTTCTACCTTCACCAGTTGTTTGGTGGTGATGTACATCCGCAAGGGGACGATCGTAAATCCTTTGACCTGACATTTGGCCATCCATTTGTTTAATTCTTTTTTATGTAGCAAAAGTTTGCGCTGCCGCATCGCGTCGGCCTTGTCAAAGCTGGCCTGGGTATATTCGGCGATATGACAATTGACCAGCCAGAGTTCGCTGCCGGTGGGCTTGGCATAACTTTCTTTGATACTCACTTTGCCGGCACGCACGGATTTGACTTCGCAGCCTTCCAGCGCGATGCCAACTTCTAGGGTGTCGACGATTTCGTAGTCGAAGCGGGCTTTTTTGTTGTTGGCAACGAGGGTTTGTATGTCAGATGCCATAAAGACTTATACCTGACCCTCTTCGATCATACACGTGGTGTCGATACCCCCTCGGGTGTTGTAAATAGTTTCGATGCGTAGATATTGGGGTGCCAATAGCTTCTTGAGGTCTTGGAAGAGTCTGTTTGTGACGGGTTCTTGGTAAATCCCAATGTTTCGGTAAGAAACAATGTAATACTTGAGAGATTTGAGCTCAACGATGCGATCTCCTGGAATGTAATCGATGATCAGTTTCCCGTAGTCTGGCAACCCGGAAAAAGGACAGACACATGACCATTCGGTGGTTTCGTAACGCACACGTTGGCGGGCCCCTTCATAGGGAAAGGTTTCGAGAAAATCAACGCGGATAGCGGATTCGGGTTCAAAGGGAAGTGAGAGTCCTTCAGCAGTGGCCATGGCGGGATCCTTTTTGGAGATGATTGGTAAGTCGTTTCATCATACAAGTGACGGGGTTTATAGCCAAGTAGGGGCGCGATTCATCGCGCCCGTGTTTTGGAGAATCAGCTTCGTTTAGTCCTCGGTTTTATTTGACCGGGCTAAAGGTCTTTGATTTTTGTTGTGTTTGTGACCTGAGCGTCACGTTCCTCGCGAATAAACCGTATTGCTTGATCTATCTTTTCATCCGCCAAGCTGCGGCAGCCCTCATGTTTCAATGGTAATTTATGTGCGCTAATGTCGTTCATCGTGTTCATGATTTGGAGAATATCCTCAACATCATCTCGTATAGATAGGACCTCGTATCGCGCCGGGTCATCTTGGCAATACTGCGTAACGTGAGCGTGTCTAAGCTCAGTGATTGTTTTGGTTTCTTGATAGCCTGCGGGAAATGCGGCGGCACTGATATCGGGTAACCTCACAAACCCTGGAGAGACGCGGCTCTCTTTTCCATGCGTGCCTTTTGAATGGATAATACCCATCTCTCTAACGTCGGTTACAAAGTCTATAATACGCGCTACGGTGTCTAGTTGATCGCGAATATTTTCTATTTCTGTACTATGTCCAGCTTGGGGGGGCGCGTGTAATTGATACAGCAATTGAAACCTAATGTAGCCTATTCTGATGCTGTCTATACATGACCCTACAGATTCTTCTGCTATAGCAAGATAATTGTGAATAGTGCGCGCTTTTGAAAAGTCAGATCCAGAAGAGTCATAGGCCGCTTCCATTTGGGCTATGATTTTTTTCATGTTTTGGCACACAATGTTTCGTTGATGCGTATTATTGGGACTTTCGTGATACAAACGGAAAAGCATCGTTGCAAATGAAATAAAACCAGATTGGGTGTCATCGGTGATCGCACCGCCATCACCGTATCGCCATAGTTTGGAGGGCGTCTCTGCCTGTGTCCAAAGGCGGATAACGTTATTGACGGTGCTTGGCGTTATATCTGACTCACCTGTTATGGCGATGTGTGTAGGTGGGGTGCGATGTTGGTGCGGCCATGCCGTTGTGTCCTCACTACGGCACTCTTCTCGCGCTTTAGACAAAAGGAATAAGACAACGCCTACTGTAGTGAGTATGGTCATCGTTACGAGCAAATTGGTTAGAGGCTTTAGCCGAATTTCCGAATAAATTTCATTAACAGCTTCTTGCATGTAGGCATCGTCTTTTTGAAGTAAGTCTTCTGGGCGCATCCCATTTTGATCTCTGTCTGTCATCAGCGAAGGCTGCCAAGAGACGCTCATTATGAAGGTGTCTTTGTTTCGTAATGCCATTGCTAATGTCGCCCCATTGTAGCCATCCTTATTGCAGGCAAGTACCAACGTATTGTCTAGGTTCAACACAAGGTTCAAGAGCTTGTTGTTATCGTTTTTCACGGCAAGCAGCGCTATATTGTTTCCGTCCTTATTTTGGGCATATATCGCATCCGGCGCTATTTCAAATAATAGGCTTAGGCTTTCTATATTTGGATTATGCCTAGCGGCTTTTTGTAGAATTAAGGCTTCAATTAAGGCCTGTGATTCGTTTTTGTCATGGGTGTCAAATCCGATGGTATGCAACACCTGACGGGTATCTTTGTCTTTTGTGAGGATAGGGGGTGTTTGTGACTTCTGTAACTCAGTGGATAATGGAAACATGTCTCGCAGCCGACTCACGAGGGCGTTTGTGTCGTCTTGTCTGCTGTGTGGTTGTTCGTGACCCATGTCTATGATCGACGCCCTGATCGTTGCTTCGTCATGTATAGGCGTGGTGTGCATGGCGGCCGTTTTTTTGTGGGTGTCGACGCCCCTTAACAATGGCGTGCTTTGGCCTTGTAGTGATTGTTGCAGTAGAAACAATGGCACCAGCGCTCTGGTTATTTTCATAGTGAAGTCGCCCCTTTTATGACTTTTGATATACGTGGTTATCGTGTGATTTCTAAAAAAATTTCACTGTATTTTTCGAATATGTATCCACGTTTGTCCTTGGGGAAATCCGTGACCGCGTCTCTGATCAGGCGTGTGTTTCAATGATGTTTTGCAGTGACGGGTGCATATCTTGCTCGTTTCGATGCACTGTGCAAAAACACCGCCGTCACTGTTTTTGAGTTTAGACGGCTTTATATGTGCAGTGCATTAGGGTTATCTCTTTGTATTCGTGAAATGAGCGCCGGCGGAATGTTTGTTGCCAAAGAAAGATCCAGTGACTTTACGCCTTCTAAATAGTTAGGCACCGTTATGCCGGATAAGTCGCAGAGGCTTAAATCAATCGAAGGAATCTGAGCTTCTAAGGCTCTGGAAATGAGCGCCGGCGGAATGTTTTTTGCCCGATAGAGAAAGAGTGACTCTACGCCTTTTAAACTGTCAGGCACAGTTATGCCGGCTAAGTAACAGCGGCTTAAATCAATCGAAGGAATCTGAGCATCTAAGGCGATGGAAATGAGCTCAGTCGGAATGTTTGTTGCCTCAGAAAGCTTTAGTGAAGTTACACCGAGGAGGCTTTCCGGAACCCGGACGCCGGATAAGTCGCACTCCGTTAAATCAACGTTTTTTAATGTGGATTGACTGGCAGTGAACGCCGTGTGCATATTCGGATGCACGCCGACCAATGTTTCTAGGTTTGTGAATTTGGAAAAGTCCCAAGACGTTTCAGCTTTACGTAAATGAAGGGTGTGTACCCAACTTTCAGGGAGAGCGTCTGGCCCATTGGCGGCTTCCTGATCGTTTGCATATTCCCAAAACATGGGAATCGAAAAAAAGAGATCCGCAACTTTGTGTTTCATGGTGTGTACGTCTTGAAACGCCAAAAGCGATGCGTAGGCGTCTTGTGGCGTCATCTGCTGCAATTCTTTTTTCAGACTGAGGATAATGGGATCTGCCTCTTGTGGCTCTACGCACCAGGACGCTAGGCAATGTAGTATTCCTGGGGAATTCTGGATCAGAAAGTCTGTTTCTGTTTGTGCAACCGTAGCGTTTGCCAAATACCGAAGGCAAAAATCAATAACGTTTGGGCTGTAGATATCCGGGATCTGAATGAGGCGGTCCCTAGACTCGGCACTCATCTTCCAAGCGTCTCCCTCCAGGAGAACGTTCCAATGGGTCTTTGCAATGACGGATTCCGGAACCTGACATTCGAGAGGCCCTTCTGCCGTAAGTAGCTGTATTCTAAATTCTGGCGTTTTCATCGCGACTATTTTGTGTTGTTGCATTTGCATGTCCCTTTTTTTGAATGACGTCCTAGAGAGTTGTTATGGGGTGTTATCGGGTTTTATAGGAAAAAATTGCAGGTTGTTTAGACCTTGTTCCTAAACGATAGACACCGTCTCAAGGGTCGTTTGTTTTCCTTTCGCGATAGTCGTTTGTTTGATCGTGCCGATGCTGTCCATGGCCTGGTCTATGAGTCTGTCACTACTGTTGTTGACCTCACGTGCAGTGCTGAGTAGGGAAATGCTGGTGATGTCGTAGTTGCGGATATCTTTCACAAAAGCGGCGGCTGTATCTGTATCGGCTTTGATTTGTTCTGGTTTTTTGCCTGTCGTGCTGAGCAGGGTGTTGAGCTCAAAGCATTTGTCTCTGCTCAGTGCGCGTGACACCGCAATCTCTTGTCCAGGTGTCGCCTTGGCTAATAGCGTCATGACCGCAGTTTGGCGCTCTTGATTGCCGTCGGTGATGTCGGCCAGTTTGTCCGCAAAGGCCGAGCTCCCGTTTCCTCTGCCAGACAACAGTTTGTCGATGGTCATGGTGGCAATGTTGGCCCCGTTGAGGGTCGTTTTGTTGAACACATTGCAGGCGATGGTGTCCGTGATGCTGTAGCTTTCGGTGAAGCCTTGGGGATTGGTCGTGACCGATACGGATGAGGCTATGTGCAAGGACGCCTCTCCTGAAACCTGCCCCATCTCACTGGCGTGCTCTTCCGCTGCTTCGCTGGCTTTTTCATGCGCAGCTTCGGTGACTGGGGTGGTGGGGGTGAAGGTATTGGCGACAACGCTGACGCCGCCAGAGAGGACATCCCCTACGGCATCACTGCTGTAGCTGAATTTTCCCAAAAAGGACATTGTGGTGGTTTCCGTTTGCCCGTGAATATTCTCGCTGTGCTCGGTGGCGATGGCCCCTGAAACCGCCAGTTTTACATCCCCAACACTGAGTGTCGTGTCTAGCCCAGGAATAGGTGCGGCCACTTTGATACCGACGCTGGCACTCAGGCGCAATGATTTTCCAGAGGTATTGTGCACAGCAGAGGCTGCCCCTAGGCAAGCTTTGTCTTTGACGGATTCTAGGTTGCCAGAGACCAGTGCCCCGACAAATGCTGCGGCATCATCGACTTGGTTGAAGTCTAGCAAATACCCGATATCGGCGCTGCCTGTCGCGCTAATTCCGATCGTTGCGATGCCGCCGAAAACGCTGTCCAGTCCTACGGACCCCAAGGCCTGTGCGGACAAATGCACCTGATAACCGGTGTCGGTTTTGATCAAGCCGATGCCGTCTGTTTTTTCGGTTTTCACTGTCAACGAGAGGTCTGCTACACCGCCTGTCGCAGCGGATGTCGCCAGACGGCCCACCAGCCCGGTGTTGATATCGATGCCGCTACCAAAGTTGAGGGCCACGTTGTCCCCGCTTTGCATGTCTTGGAGAATAGATTTGGCATGGTCGTAGCTTTTTTTGTTTTTGTATTCGGGGGTGTTTTGCAAGGCCTCTGCTTTTTCGAGTTCTTTTTGGGCACTGCCACTGAGACGGTAACCGGATTGCCATTCCTTGAAAGAGGCTTCGCCTTTGAAAGACCGTACTTCGGCGCTCATGAGTGCGCCTAGCTCAGGGCTATCGTCGCCTTGGAAGCTGGTGAGTTTGCTTTGGATGGCCGCCATCGCTTCGGGGTCGCGGCCAATGGTGGTGGTCAGTGTGGCCATCGCTTCTTTCATGCCGGATCGTGTGAGTCCGGAGAGTTTTTCCCGGCTATATTCGGCGATGGCGACACGCACGGCATTTTGGGCCGACTTGAATGCGGTACTGCCGGTGGCAAATAGCGTTTCAGACTTTGCTTCACGGCTGGTTTTTTTGGTGAGCGCGGTGCGGAGATCTTGTTCCAATAGGGGTTTTTGTTTGGTGAGTGCCCGTTTGGTCGTAGCCGCTTCCCTGCTTTCTGGGGTGGCCAATTTTTCACGTACCATGGCGCTGTGCTTTGCCGAATCAGAATGGGAGATGCTCTCCGTCGCTTTTTCGGCATACGCAGCGATGAAGGCTTTGTCGCGTGTGGGGTCTAAGTATCCCATGGGGGATTCTGTGATTTTGCCATCTGGGCCATGCTGTCTTTCACAGAGTACCAGGACGGTTTTGTCGCCTTGTGTTTCAGGTCTGATGACGGTGGTCATGTCTTTTTGTTTAAACGTATAGTCGGCTTGCGTTGTGAACATGCTTTGGGGGGGCGATGTCACAAAGGCCAGTTTTGTCGCCAAAACATCAGTGGAAATCAGGGGCATGTCTGCACGGGGCTGTCCGATGTCGCTGCGGGTGATGTCTGTCACTTCTTGGCGAGCCAGATCGGCATTCACCACATGGCGGACATGTTGGATCTCAATGCCGGCCGGTAGATCGGGGATTTGGGTCATGGTTGTCGCGATGCTGGCCAGCGTTTGTTGGCAGCGGTCAATGGTGGCTTGGTTGTCTGCGATTTTGTCGTTGTAGCTTTTGATTTTATCCAAGCGATCGGAAACACTGCTAATGCCTTTTTGAATATCGAAGGCTTTGGCTCTCATGGTGTTTGGGCTGTCGGCCAGTTTTTGCAAGAACGTTCGTTTGTTGGCTTGGAGGATGTTTTGGCTTGTTGTCGCTGGTGTCGTTTGGCTTGTGATGTCACTGGCTTTGGGCGAAAATCTTTCCACGAATTGTTTGACCTGGTCTACGGCGTCACCCAATGCGATTCCGCCGTCGTTGGTCGCTGAGCGGTACAACGATCCGACGAAGCCATCAATGTCGTCCATAGGGCTGGCGGCCATTTCAAACAACACGGCTTGGACGTCCTCTCTGGCACCCAATCGTGCTGAAAAAGTGGAGATGAAAGACATCGTTTTGTCTATCGATGCGTCACTGGAAAATCCTTTTTGGACCATCTCTTGGACGTCTGCAGGGTTTGATAATCCCAATGTGCTGAGCAGTTCGTGGGCACACTGGTCGGTGACAGGTGCGGCCATGGGGGCGCCGGTATCGAGCTTGTGCTGCAGAATCATGGCATACCCAAACAGTTGCTTGAATTCCTTTTGGTCAGATTCTTTGGCACAGCTCAATAGCACGCGTACGGTAGGGGCATCAAACGTCAACGAATTCACGGGGATTTGTGTTTTTTTGCCATCCATACCGGTGAGCATGACCTTGCTTTTGAGGTTTTGCATGGTGTCATGGAGGCTTTTTTTGATTTGGACTTTTGACTTGTCTTCCGGGGTTTTGGCGGCGTTCATGGCCAGTTCTGCGTTGAGCTTGCCGAAAGATTGGGGGTGCACCCCAAAAATATCGAGGCTGTAATTGTCCATTTGGGTCATGACGTCATAGTTTCCAGTGGTGACCGCTGTCGCGCAGTCTTCAGCGCCAAGGACCCGCATGTGGGTGCCCAGTTGTTTCAAAAACGCGCTGCTTTCCGAATTGTTCGCCAAAACCCCATCGGCATACAAGGTGCCCATGGCCAATCGTGTTTCCGGTGTTAGTTCCGCGTAGAGACTAT
>JAGYJO010000069.1 GCA_018402095.1 bacterium | reverse complement strand
CCACGCCCCTCAATACTAATGTCCCAATTAATCGCTGTGGTACGCCCAGTCACAATCGTGGTACCCGATAAACTCGTGTCTTCCAATGTCTTGTTCTGCAAATTTTGTGTCGCCGTAGTCAGTACAATTTCCTGCCTACTCAATTCATCTGGGGTAAAGTACAACCCCCCATCATAGTATTCAAAAGCGCCAGCCTCAGGCGAAGTCAACAAAGCAGCCGCTTCCGTCAACATAAAAGACGGGGTCGTCGTAGAAGCCGCCCCAATATGCAGCAACGCCTGCGGCGTGGAAACCCCAATACCTGCGACACCTAACGTATAGCTAATACTCAAATCTTCAGCCTGTGCCCACACAGGGTCCAAACCATACAAACCCGCACCATTGCCCACAAACGCCGTTGCATTAACCGTGCCTACAACGTGAATAGACGAACTTGGAACATCTGTTCCAAAACCCACATTCCCATTCCCCAAGACAGTTAGAATAGGGGTACTTTCTCCAGAACGAACACGAAAAGGTCTCGCTGTAGCCGTGTTTGTCGTCGCTTTCACTTCCAAACTAGCCGTTGCCGTTGGCGTTCCTATGGAAACATTTCCCGAAACAGTGGCCAGTTGTGTTGCACCAAACACTTGCAAACGTGACAAGTTATTACGTGGTGCTGTTTCCGGTTGTTCAAGTTTTCCATGAACAACAACATCGCCTTCAACATAAAGATTACTTTTGTTCGATTGACCTCCCGTTACGACAGACGAAGGCCCCAAAACAGTGTTCCCATTTACCTGTAATTTTCCTACTTGATTTGCAGTACCAACACCAACGCCAGAGGTATTGACCAAAAACATGCCCGTTCCAGCATTCAGACTTGGGACCGTCATCGATACAACGGTTGCATCACCCAGCTCATTCACTTTCCATTTATTCGATAAAACAGTCACTGGATAGGTCGTATTGCCCCCGATATTTAACTGTGCCACGGCATTCCAAGTACCACTGACGCTGTTACTCACCAAGGTACTCTCTTGTATTGTTTTTGATCTTAAAATTTGTGCCCGACTGGCATTCACAACAATATTTCGTGTACCGCCAGAAGTGGTGTAATAGAAGTCTTCACCATCAAATTCCACAGATCCTACAGCTGGCGTCAAAAGCAGTGTTCCCTGGGTTAATTTAAGCGGTGGACGAGACTCTGAACCGGCGGGCAAATGCAACACCGCCGTTGGCGTTGCGACAGCAAGACCCAATGACCCTGCATTGGTCATGCTCATGATGGGTACATCGTTTGTATTGAAAACACTAAACACACGACTACCCGTCGCATTATGGGTCGTACGAATTTCCAATGTTGCAGAAGGCCGGGTCGTGCCAATACCCACAAAACCCGATTGGGTCGCCAAAGACGTACGGCCACTAATTTCTATTTCAGTAAAGGTATTTTCCCCTCCGGCTGCTTGCACCAAAACACCATCTACCACAAGATTACCCGCGACATACAAATTGGATTTGCCGACAGCGCCATCATGAACAGCCGTAGCGGCCCCCACCAACACATCCCCACTCACCGTCAAAGAAATACCAGACACAGGCGATACATTTCCAATAGAAACATTTTTATTCGGTGTCGCAACTCTCAATGTGCCCTCTAAAACAGACAAAGATCCATCCAAAGACAAATCCCGCATACCGGAGACAACACCACGGTTAAAGGTCACGCCATCAATCACGACAACCCGATCGACATAAGGAACCAACGACAAATCCCCATTGGCAACAGCAGCCAAAACATGGCCTGTAACATGTAACGACGATCCCAACTTAATCCCACTGAGTCCTGAAAGTTCTAAATTTCCAGAGGTTGTGCCTATCTGGTTTGCCGTCAACGCTAGTGAGTCCACCACCAAAGACGTCCCTGAACCAGAACCAGAAAGTGCCCAATTACCATTGAGGGTGCCATCGCCCAGAGAACGAGACCCAAGCAACACAGAAGAAGTTTGGACAGGCCCTGTAAAAACAGCATTACCCACAACATGCAAAGAAGCAGATGGAATCGAGGTACCAATACCCACCGCCTGCGCAGAGAGCGTCGAAATACCACTCACTTTCCCCTGTAAAAAAGACCAGTTACCAGAGACAACGCCAGCCTGAATGCTGTGTTCTCCCAAACGAAGACCTGCGGGCGACAACCTTAATTCGTCACCCACATCAACCATCCCATTCAAGTACGTTTCACCAACCACATGCAGTCGATAAGCAGGATCATAGGTCCCGATACCCACATTATGACCACTGTTTTGCAGCGTTACTTTGTCCTCATCCAAAGCCCAGCCACCAGCAGCTGTCGTGGTATTGTCCAAAGCAACCCAGCCATTTGCGTTGTAGCCTTGAAAACGTCGGCTTGTCGGATCAAAACGAATGGTTCCTTCAAGACCTGTTTCGGTATAAGCCACTCGGACTGCACCCGCCACATCCAAAGCTTGCAAAGGCGACGTCGTTCCCACACCTACGAGACCAGACCCTGACTGAAAAGCCAAGGATTCACCCGACACAGACTGGATAGCGGTGGTCACCCCAGAAAACGTCAATCCACCTGTCAACGGACCACCTAAAACCCTCAAAAAACGGGTATCTGCCTCAGTTTGCGTGTAGTAACGGGCATCAAAATCAACGGCATTCAGGCTGGTCACATGACCAAACCCATCAACATGAATCCCGCTAATGGCCTGTCCACCATTCAGCGTCACCGTATTGGCCGTAGACGTGTCCGCATGAGCGACAACAATACTTCCTGTAGCCAGGGTAATCGTAATGCCGGCACTGGGCGTCAACGATGATGCAATCGGCAATCCGCCAGTACCCACCAACAATTGGCCAGATCCCATGACAGGGAAAGATTTAATTTGAGTACCATTTGAATACAAAATAGTATTGGCATTAAGCGTGGCAACACCTGTACCACCTTTAGACAAAGGAACAACAGTCCCTAGAGATAAGGGACTAAGGTTCGTCACTTGAGACCCATCACCAACGAAGCCCCTCTAAACGTATCAGCTTTTGCGGTCCCCACCCATCACAATGCATATTCAGGCGTCGTCAGACCAATACCCACTTTACTCGTTGGCATGACTTGTACCAATTTCCCCGCAACAGAGTCAAAGGTCCAGCCACCCGCAGAGTTGCTCTCGATATCCAGGCGACGCCAGGCGACGCCATCGTAGCCCTCGAAAACAGACCCATCAAAACGTATCGCACCCGGATTAGAAATCGTGGTATTTCTAACCAAAATACCGCCATTCACTTCAAATTCTTGTATAGGAACAGTGGTACCAATCCCCACTTTCCCATCATTCAAAATGACAAGACGCTCCACACCACCCACTTTGGCAATTATTTTGCCTGTAAAATTCACATCGTTGTCTGCTTCTAAAGTCACATCTCGGGTACTACTAATAGGCCCACCCCCAGATGTCGCCAAAGAAGATGCACTGCTCAACGAAGAGCCATCTGCAAAAATCACTTGTCCCGTCACGCGGACATTACCCGACACATCCAAGGCATGAAGCGGAGAAGATGTACCAACACCCACACGCCCAGAACCAGGATTTGCAAACAAGGTCCGAGTCCCAATAGTCAACCCAGCGCTACTATTCAAAGTGGTCACCAAAGGACCTAAACCTGTAATACCAGACAGCGTACCAGTCACCAAAGATGCAGGAATCGCCCCTTCAATGGCATTGCCACTCACCCGCAACGCTACATCGGACACATTGCTACGCACAGCCAATGGGACATACCGTACAGGAATGCCGACACGCCCCGAAACCCCATCAATCGTTACAATAAAAATAACGTTCGAATCCAAAAAATATTCGGGTTTAATTGTGGTTAAACGACCTAGTTCAACAGACATAAAGCCAGAAGAAAAAGTCACATTTGGAAGGGTCTCAGTCCACAATTCGGTACCCGTATTACCCGCAAACAAATCAGCATTTCGATTCAGGGAAATCGTCACCGTACGAGACCCTGTCAGCAATCCCGATTGGCTATCCGAAAAAGTCCCATCCACAGTCAACAAAATAGGCTGAGCATGCAGCACAGTCACGACACATAGCAGAGAAAACACAATTCCCAGCAATTTTTGAATCAAAAAAACACCTCGTTATAGCAAACAATGGAGGCACTACACACCTGGCCCATGAGCACACAATTCATGGTAGTCTACCCCTTAATACGGGTATTTAAACATTCGCGTATGATAAGCGTAAATGTTTTTCCCGAGGTACCAAGCAAGAAACCAGAAAAAAAGAAGTATCACCTCGTTCACAAAGCCCACCTACAACCATTTGATTTTTCTAAACCAAATAACCATACCAAGGCCAACAAACAGCATAACAGCCAACAAAACAAAGTACCCATTGTGATACCACAACTCTGGCATATTGATAAAATTCATTCCATATAACGCTGCAATAAAACTAAGTGGAATAAAAATCGCAGTAATCACCGTCAGTACACGCATCGTCACGTTAAGTTTGTAGGAAGATTGGCTAATGTACCCATCAATCATGTCCCCCAATTGTTCGTAGAACATCGCCGACATCGAATAAACCCGCTCCCATTTTTCATATAAATCATTACATTCAGGACTATAGGCCAGAATATCTGAGCCAATACCCTTGTCCCGAACCTGTCCGGCCACACGTTCCAAATACAAAAAATTACGCCGGTATTTCCGCAAACCTGTTTTCAAAGCAATAACATCCATTAATAACTTGTCATCAGACGCCAGCAACAACGCATCTTCAAGGGTACCAATACGACGCTCCAAATACATGAGCCAATCCAAATAATGAGACGCAACCGTTTCCATTATTTCCCATGTCAAAACGGCCACTCCCGACAACTCTGTTTTGAGACGCATAGACGCCAATATCGCATCGACACTAAGACACTTGTGTTGGTACCGACAAACCAACCAATTTTCACCGACAACCAAACTGACTTGAACAGGATGTAAAAAGAAGCTTTTCCCCTGATGCGGCAAAACACGCATCAAAAATACCCAGTATTCTGGAAACACCTCATACTTGGGTGGATGTCTATCCCTCAAAACATCTTGTATAGCTAACGGATGCACATTCAGCGCCTGCAAAACACCCTTAAGTGACGCGGTATCCTCTTCACCAGCAAACACACAAACTTTCCCTACAGGAGACACATGCCAGTCTTGAAACGCATCCAAGCCACCTTCTCGAACATCGCTATCTGTAAAAGTCCATACGTTCATCTACACACTCCCTCAAGCGCCAACCGCTAATTCACAAACATAAATAGAAGCAGCCATTCCAGAGCTGACCATTAACATCCCACCTGATTCAAATGTCACAACAAAAGCCCCATCTTTTTGAATACTGCCGGATACCGTCAATACCGTATTAATCATCAAACCAATCTGAGACAACCACGCCAAATCTTCCTGATCAAGCTGAGAAACACGCGTAATCATGTAAGTCACACCCACTTTTGCTTGTGACAACACATGCTCGTGAGCCACCAATGAAATCCGTCCGTCTTTATCAGGAATAGGATTTCCATGAGGGTCAAAACGAGGGAACCCTAATTTTTCTTCTATTTTATCGATGAGCGCATCGGAACAAGCATGCTCCAAACGCTCAGCTTCGTCATGAACTTGATCCCAACTCAGACCCAATTCATCATGCAAAAAAGCCTCCCAAAGCCGATGATGCCGAATCATATTCGCCCCTACTTTGCGGCCCTGCTCTGTCAGAAAAACGCCTTTATAGGGAGCAGACGTCACATAACCTTCGGACTCAAGTTTTCGCACCATTCCCGTGATAGCTGCAGGAGAGACCGACAAACGATCCGCAATGTCTTTCGGCTTCACCGACGTCTGAATATTCAACAAGGCCAATGACGCAATGGCCTTCAAATAATCTTGTGTACTCTGGTTCATTTTAGATTTGTCGCGGCATGTGATTTGTAGTTGTCTCGGCATGCTCGCAAAGCCGCAGGTGCCAGGACGCCTAGATGGGATAGAAAGGGCGAGAGCCCTTTCAAAAAAATAAGTGGTTTTTTCACGGGAAAAGTCTACTTCGTGAAAGAGTTTGAGAGCAATAGAAAATAATCAAAGCATCGCCTTCAGTATTTCCGTAGGCATTGCATACTTGGAGAGCCCCATCACAACATCCCGTCCTAAGCGCGCATTAAAACGTTCGTCAGAAAGACCTCTTTGAATATCCAAAAACAGATGATCGAGAGACATGTCCATATGATGAATATTGGCCTCATGTTCTGTTTGCTGACCCGCTACTGGGATAGATAGCGTGAGATATCTATGAAACGCGTAGGCATGTCTATAAGCTTCGATACTTTTTTTGAGACGGGCATCATTCCTCGTTTGTTCCGCTTCTTTCCAGGACTGCTGCCACAAACGCAAACTCCATTGGGCACCCTCCTCACAGAGCTCTGTGATACGTCTAGAGTCTTTGGCGGTGGACAAAGAAAGCCCTTGGGCAAACGCACTGCACATACAACCGATGACATTGGGCTCTGCCGCAGCATGACCCGCTAGACCGATATCGATCAACAAAGCCTCTGTGAGAGGCCTGTTTTCGTAGAGACGGAAGTCACTTGCCTCGGCCTCCTCTGTGATGTTCTGCGTCGTTTCTAAAACACCGAGTTTACGAAGAATTCTTTGTTCTGTTTTGTCTAAACTCAACAGAGGTGTATTGTTTTCCACCGCATTGAGATAATCCAGCAATCTCGTGCTGTGACTTCGGAGATTGCGGAGTTGACTAACTTCTTCTTCTTTTGTGAGTGTATTGCAGGCCATTTGGGACTGTTGCGAAATAGCGATAAAAAAACAGAAAAACCCGCGTGAGCGGGTTTCTGGATTCCAGTACAATGTGGGTATGAAAAAAACACAGAGGAGGAATCAAATGTCATTTTACGATATGGACTTAGAAAGTCAAATAGCCGGGAAGCATGAGTTGTACGAGATAGAGCGAATCGTGGGGTTTTCGAAGATGGTGTACCGATTCAA
>JAGYJO010000068.1 GCA_018402095.1 bacterium | reverse complement strand
ATCAAAAAAGGTATTTTCTCCATTATGAATTACTTCTTACCATTGCGTGGTATCGGAGCCTTTCATTGCTCCGCCAACCAAGGCAAAGATGGCGATACGGCGCTTTTCTTTGGTTTGTCCGGAACGGGTAAAACAACATTGTCGACAGATCCAAAACGCAAACTCATCGGTGATGACGAACACGGCTGGGATGATGCGGGTGTTTTTAATTTCGAAGGTGGGTGTTATGCCAAGACGATTGGCTTGACCCAAGAAAAAGAACCCGACATTTATGCCGCTATTCGTCGTGATGCCTTGTTGGAAAACGTTGCGGTAGATGCTGCTGGTCGTGTGGATTTTGATGCTTCTGAAAAGACTGAAAACACACGCGTTTCTTATCCGATAGAGCACATCGAAAATATTGTAAAACCTGTTTCCAAAGGGACACACCCCAATATTATTATCTTTTTGACCTGTGATGCTTATGGTGTATTGCCACCGGTATCCAAATTGACAGATGAGCAAGCGATGTACCAATACCTTAGTGGGTACACAGCCAAAGTAGCGGGCACGGAATTGGGCGTGACTGAGCCAACAGCGACATTTTCTGCTTGTTTTGGGCGCGCATTTTTGACGGTACACCCGACACAGTATGCAGAAATTTTGGGCAAAAAAATGCGTGAGCATGGTTCAAAAGCCTATTTGGTAAACACAGGATGGATCGGTGGTGGTGTGGGTGTGGGTCAACGGATTAGCTTGAAAGCAACACGTGCCATTATCGATAACATTTTGGATGGCTCTATTGAAAAAGCGAGTTTTGACAACTTTCCTATTTTCAATGTACAGATCCCAACGGAATTGCCTGGTGTGGATGCGGCTATTTTGGACCCAGGTAAAGCATGGGCAGACAAAGATGCGTATCAAAAAACACTTCGTAAATTGGCAGATAGCTTCAAAGAAAATTTTGCGAAATTTGCAACCAACCCTGACGGCCAAGCTTTGGTCGCGGTTGGACCACAGTAGGGTATTGCGATGATACTGAATGCGACACAGATCAGAGAAGGTATGGTTCTTGTTCTCGAAGGGGAACTTTACCGTGTCACGTGGACAATGCACCGCACTCCTGGCAAAGGGAATGCGGTCATGCAAACCAAGCTCAAGCATATTCTGACTGGAAAAAACCTTGAGCAGCGATTTATGTCTGCTGAGCGTGTAGAAAAAGCGGATCTAGAAACACGAACAATGCAGTATCTCTATCCGGATACGGATGGACATATGTTTATGGACAATGAAACCTTTGAGCAATACACACTGACCGCGGATTTGATTGGTGAAGAGACGAGTAAGTACCTGACAGAAGGCCAGGGTTATTCTGTGACCTATTATAATGAAGCACCTGTTGGTATTGAGTTGCCAAAGTCGATGGAATTCAAAGTCGAAAGTGCGCCCCCAGAAGTCAAGCGTGCAACGGCGACGAACTCACAACGGCCGGTGACGCTTGAGCGTGGGATTACCGTGAACGCGCCAGGCTTTATTAAAGAAGGCGATGTAATACCACTGAAACTGGTGAATATATGGAGCGTGTATCTCGTGACAGATGCCTCTGCCCCCACCCAACTTCAGATCCCAGGCGGTATCGTCATCGAGGTGAACTGATGAACAGACTTCACAGGGGTTGCCAGCAACCTGGTTTGAACTATCTTATGGAAGAGTTTTTGTTGGATTTTTTGTTTTGCAGCTACAGTCAAATAAAAGCAAACCTGTTGTGTGGATTATGACGCCAGCCAATGCTAAGCGTTTGGCGGCGTCATTGACAAAGCCTGTGCGGGATTATGAATCCAAATTTGGGCCACCTATGAAAGATAATTAAAACCTTCTGATGTTCGTTTTAGTATCAACTAAAACGAATATCGGGAGTGAGTCGGTTGTCTTGGAGCCTTTTGGGGCGGTAGTCTCTGTTGTAGCATTCGCAGCTGGCTTCTGCTGAGCAAGAAAGTAGCAAAGGGTCGCCCTTTGATCCCCTGAAAAAAGCAGCTTCCCAAGACTCTCGATGCGGTGCGTGTCTTTCCAAACCAGGTGCCGAGGATGAGCAGCAACGCGTGAATCCGAAAACAACAAGGGAATTCCCTCCTGGAGAGGGGCCAGGGGTGGGGCCTCGCATGACTGGGCCTCGATCAAGAAACCTATAGTTTACACATGAAAGACGCCCTCGCCATTGCAGCAGAGGGCGCAACGGCTGGCGAAGTCCCCATTGGCGCTATTGTCGCAACCGACGGTGATTTGGCCTGAGTACAACGCAGAACTTCACAACCACCGCCCGATAGCGAAATTTCATGATGGAAGCTGCGCGCCTTTGGGCAAGATATGACCGCTGGACTGCACTTTGTATACGACGTTGGAGCCTATGTCCCATAGTGCCGGTGCTGTTTTGCAGGCGCGTATGAAGTAGAGGGTCGTTATTGCTGCACCAGACTCAGCTGGGCGCTGCACAGTTGAATCTCTTTGTTGAAACCTTTAATCACAATGTAGACGTGCTGTGGTTGTCAGATAAAGGAATATGGCCCAGGTCTCAAAGAACTGTGGTTCTGCTACAATCTTTTCTGTAAAAGAAGAAAATCTCTGTTTGTTTAGCTTTTGTAAAATAGAATTTAACGGGGTTGTATCTTAGACGTAAAAAGGGGGATTGTTGAAAGTCCTATTTTACTACCTGCTCCGACGCCAAGATTATCTTTACCTGAGCCCGAAAAAAAGAAATTTCAACAATCAAATCAGTTTTTGGTGCAGCTCATTTATGGGGAGCATCAAATTTATTTTATGGTGAGTCGCAACTAGTTGCGACTCACCATTTTTTCTTGGCGCGCTTAAGCGACGACGATATTTATTAATTTGTTGGGAACCACAAACATCTTTTTGATTTGTAGCTCACCGACGAATTTTTGTGTTTTTTCACTCGCTAGTGCCAGCTTTTGGATTGTTTCTTGATCACTGTCTCTGGCGACCTCTAGTTTGTCGCGTACTTTTCCATTGATCTGCACCACGATGGTGACTGTTTCATCGATTGTCAATGCGAGGTCAAATAGTGGCCAAGGACTTTCGTGGATACTGCCTTTTTTGCCCAAGATAGACCAGCCTTCCTCTGCTAGAAAGGGGGCAAATGGGGCGAGTAGCTGCAATAAAATAGCCACACCTTCTGGTTTGGTGCCATGGGTGTAGATCCAGTTGACGAGCTCCATCATGCGGCTGATAGCCGTATTGAAGCTGAACCTTTCGATATCTTCTGTGACACGTTGGATCGTTTTGTGGAGCTGCTTGTTCCACTCTGCTTCTGATGCGGTGAGTTTGAACTCTTCTGGGTGAGACAGCATACGGTAGACCCTGTTCAAAAATCTAAAGGATCCATCGACACCGGTATCCGACCATTCAAGGTCTCTTTCTACGGGTGCGCCAAAGAGAATGAATAGCCGTGCGGTGTCTGCGCCGTATTTGCTGATGATATGGTTGGGGTCCACGGTGTTGCCAACCGATTTGGACATTTTGCTGCCATCTTTGAGGACCATGCCTTGGCAAAGGAGGTTTTGGAACGGCTCGTCATGGGTGTGTAGTCCCAAGTCTCGCAATACTTTTGTAAAGAATCGGGCATACAGCAGATGCAAAACGGCATGTTCGATCCCGCCGATATATTGCTGTACGGGTAGCCATTCAGACGCGACTTTGGAGAACGGAAGTTCGGTGTTTTTGGCATCTGTGTAACGTAAAAAGTACCAAGATGAATCAAAAAAGGTATCCATGGTATCTGTTTCACGACGGTATTCTTTACCGTTAATGGTGACAGACATGAACTCTGGGGCGCGACAGAGTGGGTTTCCTTTGCCGTCAAAGGGGACGTCTTTGGGCAACATGACGGGCAGTTGTTCCAAGGGGACGGGGTGGTAGGCGTCGTCGGCGTCGACGAGGAAGGGTATCGGGGTTCCCCAATACCGTTGGCGAGAGATGAGCCAGTCACGTAGTCGGTATTGGACGACGACCTTGCCTTGCTCTGTATCGACCAACGTTTGGCTGATGGTGGATTTTGCCACGTCGCTGCTCAGTCCTGTAAAGGGTCCCGAATGGATTAGGGTTCCCGTACCTGTGTAGGCAGAGGTCGTATCGTAGTCGCCCGTATCGGGTGAAATGACTTGTTGTTGGGGAAGTCCAAAGGTTTGTGCAAAGTCGTAGTCTCGTGAATCATGCGCTGGTACGGCCATGACTGCACCTGTGCCGTAATCCATGAGAACATAATCGGAGACATAGATTGGTATTTCGGCCTGTGTGAGGGGGTGGATGACGGACAGTCCCAATGCCATACCTGTTTTTTTTGCGTTGGCGTCCCCACGTTCAGCGGTGGATTTTGCCAATGTTTTTTGGACATAATCGGCGAGACTATCGGCATTCCCTTTTGCGATGACGGTTTGGACTAGCGGATGCTCGGGGGCCAGTACCACGTAGGTCACCCCAAACAGGGTGTCTGGTCTTGTGGTGAAAACGGTTAGTTTGTCTTGGGGGGCATGTGACAGAGCGAAGTCCACTTCGGTTCCTTCACTGCGGCCTATCCAGTTGCGCTGCATGATTTTGACCCGTTCTGGCCACCCAGACAAGGTGTCTAATCCGTCTAATAATTCTTGGGCATAGTCAGAAATTTTGATATACCACTGGGCTATTTCGCGCTTTTCGACCACAGCGCCTGATCGCCAACCTTTGCCATCGATGACCTGTTCGTTGGCCAGTACGGTATTGTCGACAGGGTCCCAATTGACGAAGCCTTTTTTGCGATAGACCAGGCCTTTTTCAGCCATTTTGAGAAATAGCCATTGGTTCCATTTGTAATAATCCGACCGGCACGTGGCGATACTACGGTCCCAGTCGTAGCCTAACCCCAATTGTTGGAGTTGGATAATCATGCTTTGGATGTTTGCTTCTGTCCACTTTTCAGGGTCGATGCCATTTTTTATGGCGGCATTTTCAGCCGGCAGTCCAAAAGCGTCAAATCCCATGGGGTGCAAGACATCGAAACCTTGCATACGTTTGAACCTGGCGACACAATCACCGAGTGCGTAGTTGCGGACATGTCCCATGTGGAGTTGGCCACTAGGGTAGGGAAACATTTCCAATACATAGTAGGGGTTCTTTGGTGTTTCTGGCGTACGGTAGAGGCCAGAATTTTGCCAATGGGAGGTCCATTTTTCTTCGATGCTTTGTGGCGTGTAACTCATTGCTATTTCCTTTTTGATGTAGTTTTTTTTTAGCCAGAGAACAGGGTTTTAGGCCTAGCTCTCTTTCCTGAATAGGGGGTGTAGGGGCTTGTAGTCCCCTATCATAAACGTCTTTCTCGGCAAAGCCGAGAAAGAAAAAACAGATTCAAAGAGAGACGCCCTTTGAATCCCGGTTAATGTGTCTGGACCTACACATGTGGGGGCGCTTCCGCTGTGGGGTACCCTGTATTCTCGAGAGACACTTCGGATGCAGGAACGGCTGTGAGTTCGGGGTCTTGGTAGACGATATGGCCATCGATCACAGTCATCATCACCCGTGATTGAAATGTTTGGCCGATAAAGGGACTGTTTTTGCCGCGAGAAATAAAAGTGTCTGCGTTGACATGGGTTTCTTTTTTTGGGTGAATGACGGTAAATGAGGGCCGTTTCAATAGCCCTGCTGTCATTTTGGGGAGCTTGAAAATTTCTCTGGGTTTTTGAGAAATGAGTCGACAGGCCTCGACTATGGATAGTTCGCAGTCATGTACCAGCTTGTTAATCACGGCCGGTACAAATGTATCGATACCTGAGATTCCAAATCCCGCACTTATGAAGTCTGTACGTTTTTCATCAACGGTCATGGGATGATGGTGTGACGCGATGCAGTCTATGGTGCCGTCTTTGATCCCTTCAATGAGTGCATCTTGGTCCGCTTTGCTTCTAAATGGGGGCATGACTTTGTACTGGGTATCATAGTCACCGATGTCACTATCACTGAAATACAAATAATGGGGTGCTGTGCCACATGTCACATGGATCTTCTTGGCTTTGGCGTCGCGAATCATAGCCACGGCACCGGCGGTAGAGACGGGGAAGACATGGAGGTGTACGCCTGTGTTGGCGGCCAGTTGGATGTCTCTGGAGAGACGTAGTTCTTCGGCGTGAGCGGGAATCCCTTTGAGCCCTTTTTGTATGGCGCTAGCACTGCTGTTCATGACGCCGCCTCGGTGTAGTGTGGGTTCGTCTGGAGAGACGATGACCGGGCAGTCTAAAGCTTTTGCATAGCGCATGGCTTGTTCCATAAGGCCGCTATCTTGGATAGAGTTGAGATCGCTAAAAGCCAGTGCACCCGCATCACGCATGAGGCCCATTTCGGCTAAGTTTTGTCCTGCGCGGCCTTTGGAGAGGCAGCCGATGGGGTATATGGGTGTTTGTCCGACTTGTGTCCCCTTACGGAGTAGCGCTGCTATCATTTCGGGGTTGTCTGGACTGGGCGTTGTGTCTGGGCTGCTGACAATGCCTGTAATGCCGCCGGCTATCGCGGCGGCGCTCACACTGGCGACCGTTTCTTTGTCTTCTTCTCCGGGTTCTCGGATATGGACGGATGTATCAATAATGCCAGGTACGATAATGCACCCTTTGATATCGTAGACCAGTGTTTGGCGGTCTACACCGTCATCTGGCATATAGCCGTGCCCGATGACTTGGCCATTTTGGAGTAGCAAGTTGGTGCTATCCTGACTGCCTTGTCGAAAGTCAATGTATTGTCCGTTGATCAGTGCTAGTGGATGCGTCTTCATATCTGTGTCTCCAAAGCTGCAAAATAGGCTGGGTGTAATGTCTTGAGTAAGATGGCCATTCGTACGAAGACCCCATTTTTGACTTGGTCCAAAATGACATTCTGAGGACCGTCTGCGACTTCCGAATCGATTTCGATGCCACGGTTCATAGGGCCAGGATGCAAAATGGTAAGGGAGGGCTTCGCCTGCGCGAGACGTTTTGCGGTGAGTCCGAAGTGTTGCCGGTATTCCCGGATACTTGGAAAATAACCGAGATCTTGTCTTTCATACTGGATACGCAGACAGTTGATGATATCCATGTGGGGGATGGCGGCGTCGAGATTTGGGATGATCGTGACACCCATTT
>JAGYJO010000067.1 GCA_018402095.1 bacterium | reverse complement strand
GTCGTTTCTTGCTACTTTCTTCTTCTTTTTTTTCCTCTTTCGCCTCTTTCTTTTCTTCCGGAGCTTTTTTTATGTACAAACGATTGTCCACGCCTATTTTTCAGCACCCTAAGCCATTGAGATCTTGTGCTTCCACCCGATCGCTTAGGGACTTAGCAGATAGTTCGACTTCGGGGTCTCTTAGTCCCTTACTTTTTGCGGATCAATCGAGAGCCCCTTCCCTACCCGAAGAATTTGTCTATAATGGTCAGACATGGCGTTTAGAGAAACGGCATGCTGATGGGCGTGTGACGGGTGCTTTTTCAGACCATGTGAAGATAACCCTCCAAGCGCATTTGCTGGAATGGGGCCCTTCTCCTGTTTTAGAAGCGAGCTATCCGTTGAATTTTGATATGTGGCAGTTGCGCCTTGGTGATTTGTAGATACAGACGGTTTTTTGTTCACAGCGACGCTACATGTCGTGTTTTGGGACAGTGTTTCGTAACTATCTACCCCCCAGCGGGATCCAAAGGGCGGAGCCCTTTGAGAACCTTTTTCTTTGCTCGCCAGAGGCGAGAAAGGTGTTTTTTTTAAAGGGCTGGCGCCCTTTCGATCCCCTGGGGGTAGAGACGCACGACCGTGCGTCTCTACCAAAATCACGATTATTTCTTGGCCCCAAATGTGAACACTCGCTTGTATCGGGTATGCTACTCTGTGAGACCGGTTCTCACGGCATTCTCGCTATGACCAATAATGGAGGTTCTGACTATGATTAGTGCTGATAAATTAACCATCAAAACCCAAGATGTCTTACAGCAGATGCAGGCTATTGCGAAAGACAAGCAACACCAAGAATTAACAGATTTACACCTTTTGTCAGGGTTGCTCGTGACTTCAGATACGGCGGTGGGGCCTACGCTGCAAAAACTGGGCGTGACATCTGCCAAAATAAACCAAGAGGTGGTCGCTAAACTGGCGGGGCTTCCCAAGGTGCAGGGTGCATCCCAACAGTATTTGTCGCCTGCAGCCAATCAGATTCTCGATGCCAGTCAAAAAGAAGCGGATGCCATGGGTGATAGCTATGTGAGCTGTGAACATGTGTTGTTGGCTATTCTGGACGCCAAATCCGAAGCGGGGAAGCTTCTACGTGGACATGGGTTGAATAGAAAAGACACGTTGAAAGCCTTGGTGGCTATTCGTGGCGATAGCAAGGTGGATAGTCCAGAGCCTGAAGCCCAGTATGAAGTGTTGAAAAAATATACAATTGATATGATCGCAAGAGCGCAAAAAGGGCAATTCGATCCGGTCATCGGTCGTGATGAAGAGATTCGTCGTGTGATCCAAGTGTTGAGCCGACGCACAAAAAACAATCCTGTATTGATTGGTGAGCCTGGCGTTGGGAAGACGGCGATTGTCGAAGGGTTGGCCCAGCGTATTGTGTCGGGTGATGTGCCAGAGTCTCTGAAAAACAAACAGCTCTTGTCTCTGGATATGGGTACCTTGATCGCGGGTGCAAAATACCGTGGTGAATTTGAAGATCGCCTCAAAGGCCTTCTCAAAGAAATCCAAAAGAAAAGTGGGAACGTCATTTTATTTATCGACGAGCTGCATACCCTGGTAGGTGCGGGTGGCTCGGAAGGCGCCGTGGATGCCGCCAATATGC
The DNA here is from genome assembly GCA_018402095.1 of bacterium. GTDB lineage: Bacteria > Margulisbacteria > Marinamargulisbacteria > SXXA01 > SXXA01 > M30B43. The sequence continues at coordinate 5,722 of JAGYJO010000067.1, read as the reverse complement.
TCAAGCCGGCACTGGCGAGGGGGGAGTTGCGCTGTATCGGGGCAACGACCTTGGACGAATACCGTAAGTATATCGAAAAAGACGCAGCGCTTGAGCGTCGTTTTCAAAAAACCTACGTGGGCGAGCCTTCGGTGAGTGACACGATTGCCATTCTCCGTGGACTCAAAGAAAAATATGAAATCCACCATGGTGTCAAAATTTTGGATGATGCCATTTTGGCGGCTGCACGCTTGTCTCATCGCTATATCGCGGACCGTTTTTTGCCGGACAAAGCCATTGATTTGATCGATGAAGCGGCCTCTAAACTTCGGATTGAAATCGACTCTATGCCTGAAGAAATCGACGAGATGGAACGCAAGATCATGCAGCTCGAAATCGAAAGGCAAGCTATCAAACGGGATGAAGATCCTCAGTCGAAGAAAACCTTGGAGGGTATTGAAAAACAACTAGCGGAACTTAAAGAACAATCTTCTCATCTCAAAGCCCACTGGCAGAATGAAAAAGATGTGATTCAGCAATTGCGTGATACGAAAAAGACGATCGAAGATACCCGTCTCCAAGAACAGGCCGAAGAGCGTCGTGGCAATTACGAAAAAGTTTCTGAAATTCGGTTTAAGACCTTGGTGGAGCTGGACCGTAAAGTGGAAGCGCTCACCCAAAAGCTCTTGGATACGCAAAAAGATCGAAAGATGCTCAAGGAACAAGTTGGGGATGATGATATCGCAGAAATTGTCGCCAAATGGACGGGTATTCCGGTGAGTAAATTGCTGGAAGGTGAAAAAGAAAAACTCTTGCAAACAGAAGCACGCTTGCATGATCGGGTGATTGGTCAAAATGAAGCGGTGTCTCGTGTGGCGGATGCGATTCGTCGGTCTCGCTCAGGATTGTCAGACCCGAACCGTCCGATTGGGAGCTTTATTTTCCTGGGACCTACAGGTGTGGGTAAAACTGAGTTGGCCAAGTCTTTGGCGAACTTTCTCTTTGATAGCGACCGAAACATGGTGCGTATCGATATGTCGGAGTATATGGAAAAACACAGCGTGTCCCGGTTGATCGGTGCCCCTCCTGGCTATGTGGGCTACGAAGAAGGGGGGCAACTCTCGGAAGCGGTTCGTCGTCGTCCCTATAGCGTTGTGCTGCTCGATGAGATCGAAAAAGCGCATCCTGATGTCTTTAATGTTTTGTTACAAGTGTTGGATGATGGGCGATTGACTGACGGGCAGGGTCGTACGGTTGATTTCAAAAACACGATTCTGATCATGACATCGAATATTGGCAGTCATATTATTCAATCTGTTTCAGACAAAACCGAACGCGAAGAAAAGGTTTTTGATGCCCTTAAGGCACACTTTAGACCTGAGTTTTTGAACCGTGTGGATGACATCGTGATGTTTGATAGTTTGGCTCTCGATGACATTGTACGGATTGTGGATGTTCAGTTGGTTGGTTTACGGAAACGTTTGGCGGATAGATCGTTGTCTTTGGTGGTGACGGATGCGGCCAAATCGCATTTGGCGAAAGCTGGGTTTGATCCTGACTTTGGGGCGCGGCCTCTCAAACGGGCAATCACGAAAGAAATCGAGAATCCCTTGGCGGTGGCCTTGCTCGAAGGTCGTTTTTTGCCAGGGGCTACAGTGACGGTCTCTTTGTCTGGGGATGTGTTGGTATTTGAATGATGGTAGCCTCCGGGAGTCTGAGGGTGAGCACCGCAGGTGCGAGCCCTCAGACAAAAGATTCCCTCATTGGGGAGGGTTAGGGTGGGGAATCCAATCCCCCCCATAGAAGAGAGCTTCTCTCGATGTTATACTGATTTTACTTTGTAGTTTTAAGATTTAGGAGTGACTAACATGGGTGTTTCTGCTGTTACAGATGCAACATTTGATCAAGACGTTTTGAACGTAAAAGGAACGCCAGTTCTTGTAGACTTTTGGGCGGAATGGTGTGGTCCTTGCCGCATGCTGGCCCCTGTTGTAGAAGGTTTGGCTGGCACATTGGCCGGTAAGCTCAAGGTGACAAAATTGGACACAGATGCGAACACAGGGACTGCGCAAAAATACCAAATCACAGGTATTCCTTGCTGCATTTTGTTCAAAGATGGTGAAGAAGTGAAACGTTTTGTTGGTTTTCGTGCTCAGGCTGCTTTTGAGGCTGAACTCGCACCGTTCTTAGCGTAAGTTTGCGGTGACAGATCCCACCTATCGTCAGCGGTTGCTGGCACTGGATCAAGCCCAGTATCAAGGGGAGCCTTTATCTGATGTGGATGAGGCCTTTCTCTATACTATTCTGAACGCGGACGCTATTCCTGATGCGCTTCGCGTTCGGGTGGGTCTTCTTCTCACATGCGAAGAAGACCCTGTTTTGGAACGGTTCTTGGCGGCCTTTCCCGGTTTTTCCCTGAATGTAAAAAAACTGTTGGTGCCACTCCTCTGTGGCTTGGATATCTATCCGCCCTACAAGATGTTGTTTGAGTTACTCAAATCGACGTTGGACGAAAATCTGGCGGATTGGATTATTTTGTCTATGTCAAAATCACAATACCCACTGGCGATGCCGGTGATTTTTTATGTTGGGGATCCCGATGTGTTGTTTCATCGGCGTATCAAGCGACTATTGGCCAAAATGGGACTGAAAAAGTTGGGTCCATTTTTGGCAATGATGCCGGAGGTTCCTCACGCACAAGTTTATGAAGAGATATTTGGGGACTTGGCGTTTCGGCGATTGCGGTCGCGTAAAAAATGATAAAATTACGTTCGTTGAAAGCATTTTTCTTTCGCAAAATTTTTGCACAAAAAAAATTCTTTTTGGGTTTTCTGGCTGGGATTCTTTTGGTTTTGGGTACCGGTTTTTTTTCGTCTAGCCCTTTCTCTATATTGAAAGTGGTTGAATTCTACATTCGCAATGAATACATTACCCGGGATTTGGATGGTCAGCGCTTGGAGCGTGGTGCTGTCTCTGGGTATTTGGCCGCTCTCAACGATCCGTACACGCGGTATCTGGATCCGGCGTCGCATGAATTGTTGCAGATGCAGGTGCAGGGGTCTGTTTTGGGGATTGGCATTATGTGTTTGCGTGTTGACAATGGGTTGCGCATTACAGACATTGCCGAAGACGCTTCTGCGAAAAGGGTGGGCTTGCAAGTCGGGGATATCTTGGTGGAAATCGAAGGGGTGGATATGTCCTCGCAATACCGTTTTGGTGTGTTGCCACAACTCCTGGAGCGAGACACCATTCGTTTGACAGTGTTGCGTGATTACCGTCGTTTTCCGGTGGTGGTGTCGCGTGAAAAAAGAGCTTCCTTGGCTATTGAAAGTACAAAGGTTCTCGATGGGGTAGGTTATATTCGCTTGCGTTCTTTTGAGCCTTTGGGGGTGACACGGGAAATGGAAGGGGCCTTGGCCCAACTCAAAAAAGCGAATTGCCAATCATTGATTTTGGATTTGCGGCACAATACGGGTGGTCTGTTGCGTAATGCGGTTCGGGTTGCGGGACTGTTTCTCGATGATGGTGTTGTTGTGATTACCATTGACCGTTATGGTGTGGAGACACCTATGTCTGTGGCGAGAGACGCCGCCGTCGTTAATTGGCCTGTGGTGATCTTGGTGGATCGTCGTACGGCCTCCGCCTCCGAGGTATTGGCCGCCGCCTTGCGTGACAATGGCGTTGCTGTCGTGATGGGGACCCCGACCTATGGCAAGGCGGCTGTGCAAAAAATGGCTACTTTGCCAGACGGGTCTGCGCTGTTGTATACCTCTGCACGGTATTTGACGCCCTCTGGTCGTGATATCCATCAAAAAGGGGTCTCTATTGATCAGCTTATTGAGGATACGTTGCCGGAGTCCGCAATCCTCGAGCGTGCTGTGACATTGGCCAAAACGAGTGTTCGCCGGAGATGATCTGTCTCACGAGTTCTCAGAATCCGATGGTGAAACGATTATCTCTTTTGTTGCGCGATGGGCGCTATCGTGCGGCCGAAGGCGTCTTGGTTTTGGAAGGCGAAAAGGCTGTTTTTGATGCCATCTCTCGTGGTCATCGTTGCCTCACCTTGGTGATGAGTGACGCCTACGCTTCGCGTGGGTCTGTGGATTTTTCTCGGGGTTCAGCCGCAGGCGAAAACGGGATACAAAGGGCGAAGCCCTTTGTATCTGAATTGTATTTTTCACATTCGGTACAGCCGAATGTGAAAAATACAATTCAACTCGCGAAAGATATCTTCGAGAAAGTAAGTCTCATGAAACAGGCCACCGGCGTCATGGGCGTGTTCGCTATTCCCCAATGGGACCCCTCTCTTTGGCAAAAAGCAACTGGGCAGGTGGCCGTTCTAGACGCCATCCAGTCTCCTCAAAATGTGGGCGCCATTATACGAAACGCGGCGGCTTTTGGTGTCGACGCGTTGGTTCTGCTACCTGGCTCTGCGGATCCTACCCACCCCGAGGTGTTACGGGCTTCGTCTGGATATGCGCTGGATGTGCCGATATTTCGCTGTCATCCAGATGAGCTGGATGTGTCTCGTTTTGCGGTATTGCTGTTGTCAGCCGCCGGCGAACGCTGTGTGGGGAAAGATCCGCTGCCCAAGCCATGTCTCTGGGTGTTGGGCAACGAAGGCCGTGGCCCAACGTGGGGTGTTTCCCATTCGGTTTCAGCCCGTATTGCCATGATGGCGACGGTGGAGTCTCTCAATGTGGCCGTTGCCAGTGGGATTTGTTTTCACGCGGGGATGGCGACTTAACTGTCAGGGTATCGTGAATGGCCGTCTGTGAAAACGTTTTTTGGGTTGTCCAAATGGACCTGAAATAGGTACGCTACATTATTATGACATCTCATCTAACCACTGCATTTGAAACAGTTCTCAGCAAAGCGGCGTCTGCTGATGAAAAAAAAGCTGCGCACCACATCATTTTAGACGATTATTCTAAGGGGAAGCGTCTACCCTTGGACGATTTTTGCAACTTCGCAAATGCAATTACCCATATATCTCTGATCACGTTATTTAGTGACTTGTTGGATTATTACGCCCCCAGTTATGCCGAAGTGCCCAAAGAAAACAGAGATTCGGGGTGGGCTTTTTTTGATGCCCTTGGTGAGGATTCTCGAACGGCAGATCGGATTTTTTTTGAAGGCTTGCGGCAAAAACATGAAGCCGACGGACATGGCATGACCAGCCCCTTGGGTGAAGTGGTAGCCTTTTCCCGGGTCAAGCATTCGGGGTGGTTTAGCGAAGAAGGGTTTTCTCGAAACCTGACGGTATTTGAACAAACGTACGGGGGCTTTCCTTTGGAGCGGGTTTTGGATTACGAAAGTGAAGACGATCTGTGTTTTCCTGATTTGTTTGTGTTGCGTTGGTTCATGGGGGCTGTCGTTCTTTTGGGGGAAGCGACAACTGTCAAAATGTTGACAGTTGCCTGTGAACGGTCTGAGACGGATACCTTTTTTGATCTAGAAGATTTCTGGATCAATCATCATGAACAGCTCAAGGCCTGGTTTCATATGCCTTTTGGCAAGATGGTCTCGGAGAGTGTCAGGGTTTTGAAAGGTCTGAGGGAAAGCACCTAAAAGGTGCTTTCCCTCAGACTCCCTGGAGCTCGAGGATGAGTCCACCGAAGCACCGCGAAGGCGAACGAATCCTCGAAAGATAAAGCCCCTCCCAAGAGGGGTTGGGGGTGGGCACTCGGTTTCGCCCTTTTGGCGTTTACAAATACCCCTTGGCTTGCAAAGAAAACAACTC
>JAGYJO010000066.1 GCA_018402095.1 bacterium | reverse complement strand
GCCGAAGCCACCCGCCGCTCCAACTTCTTAATATCTTCCTCAGCGGGCAAAGCCTCAGGCTTGATCCCACGTTCCACGAGCATACTCCGCACACTTGCGTTGTTTTGGACATGTTCATGTCCGATCAAGGATTCCCCTTGCAGATCATGCTGCTTTACATTGTGGTTTGTGATCTCGGTGGCCAGGTTTTTGGCCGCAAGCGTTACGGTTGGCAAAAAGTCAGCGAGGGGTCGGGTGGGGGAGATCTCTAGCTTTGCTTTCATTTGGGCCGTTGTATGCCCACCAAACAACGCCGCATCACCCCTCGAACGAATACGCCCAAAGCCCCGTTCATCAACACCGCGCTCATAGATATTCTTCGATAATTCCGTTTCAGACTCCGTCAGTTTTTGCCGTGCTTGGAGGCGCTCTTGCAGGTGAAGGCGTTCTTCGATCACCTCTTGCTTGCGGGTTTGGACTGCGAAGTAGGTTTGTGCGAAGGCGATTTCGCTTTTCCGTGAATCTCCGTTCTGGGCGACTAGGTAGCACGCATATCGCGTGAGCTGTATATCGCTGATCGGACGGGCTGCACCGGAGCCAATATCAACCATTTTCGTGATGTCACGAAAATGGTCGGCTATCTCTATATCACTATTTTGGGCTGCATTTTTTGCTTTTTCAATGACCCTGATAAAATTTTCCCAGCGATCATAGCCCAGCAAGACCATGAGTTCTCTGGCGTAACAAAATTCTGTACCTGTCTCTTCTACATAGTGTAGATATTGGTCGAATTGTTTTTTTAATAGGGTTATTGCCTGTGTGTCCATTAGCTATCGCCTCCAAAATTGATGCTGGCTATTTTGCCTGTGCCGGTTCTACTCATCCCACCCACCTCTAGGGTTTTTGCCGGCTCCGGCAAAAACCCCTTCATAGCTGCGCCATAGTCCGTCACTCTTTTTATTTGATCGAAAGGCGTGTTCATATTATTTAATCCCCAACTCCCGCAAATACACATCCATCTGCGCCTCCAAGGCCTGTAGCTCAGGCTCCAACGCCGCAAGCTCTTGTAGCGTTGCCTGAATATCCACGGGAGCCTCTTCTTCAAAGGTGTCCACATACCGCGTGATATTGAGATTGAAGTCATTTTCTTCGATTTCTTGGAGGGTTACCTTCTTCGCAAACTTCTCCACACTTTCACGCGCCTTGTATGTCGCATAGATTTTTTCGAGATTCTCGTCTGTCAAAATACTCTGTGCTTTTGCCGCTTTGAATTCTTTCGATGCTTCGATGAAGAAGACATCTTTCGTGCTTTCGTTTTCGCCACCTGGTTCACGTGAACGGTCGAGCACCAAGATCGCAACCGGAATCCCCGTGGTCTGAAACAGTCCCGCAGGCAGTCCGATGACGGCATCGATCAAGTTTTCTTTGAGTAGCTGCTCACGAATTTTGCCCTCCGCGCCACCACGAAAGAGCACCCCGTGAGGCACGATGACCGCGATGCGTCCTGTCTTTGGTTTTGCCGTTTCTACCATGTGCGTGATGAAGGCGAAGTCCCCTTTGTCTTTGGGGGGAACGCCACGCCAGAACCGTTGGTATTGGTCAGCCTCAGCATGTTCGGCACCCCATTTTTTGAGAGAAAAGGGCGGGTTGGCGACGATGGTGTCGAATTTCATCAGGTGATCGTTTTCGACGAGGAGCGGATTGTTCAGGGTGTCGCCCCACTCCAGACGTGCGGAATCTTTGCCATGGAGAAACATATTCATGCGCGCGAGCTGGTAGGTGGCGCCTGTGGACTCTTGTCCATAGAGCGCGTAGTTTTTTGAACCTTGTTTTTCTACTTCTTCGCCAGCCAAGAGGAGCAGGCCACCTGATCCGCAACAGGGGTCACAGATACGTGCGCCGGCCTTGGGCTCTGCGAGTTTCGCGACGAGATGTGCGACATTTCGCACAGTGAAAAATTCACCCGCCTTTTTACCGGCTGCGGCCCCGAATTTCTCGATGAGGTACATATAGGCGTTACCAATAATATCGTCTTTCACCGTCGTGAGATCAATTTTTGCAAAGTCTTGAACCAGATTTCGCAGCATTTTGTTGCGTTCACTGAGCTTCCCAAGGTTTGCCTCCGAATTAAAATCCACAGAAAACACACCTTCTAGCTTCTCTTTGTTGTGATCTTCGATACGGTGCAAGGCTTTGTTGATTTCCTCGCCCAGATTGTCTTGTTCGAGAATGGCGTAAATATGATCAAACGATGACTTCGGGGGAAGATAGAACCGATCAAGTTTCATTTTTTCTTCGATACGTTTTTCATCGCCGGCAAACCGTTGCTTGTAGGCTTCATGCGTGCTTTTTGATTTGTCACTGAGATACTTCAGGAAAAGCATCGGCAGTACATAAGTCATGTAGTCCCCAGCATTGAGCTGACTACGGGAGGAGTTCGCGGAATCCCAGAGGGCTTTGTTGAGGGCGTCTTGTGTTTTTTCTTGATCAGTCATGTCTTTTTTCTCCTAGCACAAACTCGCCAAAGCAGGCGTTGATCATGGTCTTTTGTAAGTCTTGTTTTCGTTTTCGTAGTTGTTCTTGTTTGGAGACATTGTCGTAAAGGCCAATGATGGACGTTTGCATATGCATCGCAGGGATGGGGATCTTGATATCCATGAGGTTTTTTATGAGAATACTCTGGATATAGGACCCGCCGGTGACGATTTGCAGCAAGGCCTTTTGTCCTATGTCTGAATTAAGATAGAGCGACAGATATTTGGGCAGGACGGTGGCGTCTGTGATACGGATCACATGGACGGATGAGGATGGCATCACATTGGGCTGATCTGTCGCAAATAGCGCAGATCGGAACGCCCCCAACTCTGACGAACCTCTTGAGACCAGCAAAATATCGTTGTATTCCAAAAAGTACGGCGCACGCATCGCATTGGCCGACACCTTTACCAGATCAGCTATATCTACGACATCTTGGTGCAGCCCAATATTCTTGGCCTGCAATACAAAAACATCCCCTTTTGGATCGTCTTCGATAGCGCCACGGAATGTATATCCTGAAACTATCTCAGCAATTTCTTTTATTTTTAAATGCATGTATAGACATTACTGCGATTTTTATTTAACCGCAAGCGATTTATCCAGATGCACAAGAAGGGAGCAAAAGACCCTCCGAAAAAGTGCATTTCAAACCCAAAGGAGTCAGCCCTCTAGACAAAAAAAAAACACACCCTGCTCGGCAAAACCGAGCAGGGCGAAAAACACTTAGGCTTTTTCTACAGCGACGATTGGCTCGTCGACTTCTTCGTCTAGCGCAGACATCGCGATGATCTCGTCCTTGGGATCTAGTTTCACGATACGAACCCCTTGGGATTCACGCTTTTGCACAGAGATGCTGCCAATGGCCTGGCGACACATAGTCCCAGACTTGGTCACAGCCACCATGTCTTGTTCTTTGGTTGCGATGATCGCGTCTGTCACGCGGTCACCGGCTACGGTTTTGCGGAATTTCAGACAACGCACCCCAATACCGCCACGGCGTTGGTCTTTGAAATCCCCAACTTTGATGTTTTTGCCGTAGCCGAATCGGGTGATGATGAGAAGGTGCATGTTCGTTTCTTCGGTATCAATGACATCCATACTGATCAGCGTGTCTTCTTTTTTGATATTGATACCACGCACACCACGGGACACACGGCCCATCGGACGTACATCGTCTTCACCAAATCGGATAACCATCCCATTGGCAGTCACCATCACAACGTCTTTTTTGGAATTGGTACGACGTACCCACTTGAGCTGGTCACCCTCATCCAAAGTCAATGCAATAATAGGCTTGTTCTTGAAATGAGAATACGCCGCGATCTCCGTCTTCTTCACAACCCCACGCTGGGTGGCCATGAGCAAGTATTCCTCAGATTCAAACGTATCGATTGGAATACACGCGGTCACATACTCACCATCTTCGAAGCTCAAGAAGTGCGCAATAGACACACCCTTGCTTTGCTTTGACGCTTCTGGAATGTTAAAGACACGAATTTTGTACACGCGTCCCACGTTGGTGAAACACAACAAATGGTCATGGGAACTGGTCACCACCAAATGTGCAATTTGGTCTTCATCACGGGTGGTCATACTGTTCACACCACGGCCACCACGCTGCTGATTGCGGAACAAAGACAACGGCATCCGCTTCACAAAGCCACGCTGAGAGATCAAAACAGCTACAGATTCTTCTGGGATCAAATCTTCCAAATTCATCGCATCCACAGCGATACCGATTTCAGAACGACGCGCATCTCCATATTTATCGGCCAACTCACGGTGCTCTTCTTTGATGATTCTGTAAATCCGTGGCTCATTGGATAAAATATCCTGAAAATCAGCAATCTTGAGCAAAATTTCATTGTATTCTTTTTCGAGTTTGTCACGCTCGAGACCGGTCAAACGCTGAAGACGCATCTCCAAAATCGCAGAGGCCTGAATCTCTGTCAGACCAAAAGTCGACATCAAGCCCTGACGCGCCTCTTCTGTACTCATAGACGCTTTGATCAACGCGATAACCGCATCGATGCTATCCAGTGCAATACGGAAACCTTCCAACAAGTGCAAACGCTCTTCTGCTTTTCGCAAGTCATACTGGGTACGACGCACGATGACTTCATGGCGGTGCTCAATATAGTGCACCAACACCTCTTTCAAGCTCAATGTACGTGGGATACCCGCGACAATCGCCACCATATTCACACCAAAGGTATTTTGGAGCGCGGTATGCTTGAAAAGTTGGTTCAGAACCACATCTGGATTGGCATCACGTTTGAGCTCGATGTAGATCCGCATCCCTTTACGGTCAGACTCGTCTCGCAAATCTGTGATATCGGTGATTTTTTTCTCTTGGACCAATTCCGCAATTCGAATGATCAAATTGGCCTTGTTCACTTGATATGGAATTTCGTGAACAATAATGGCCGTTTTGCCACGTTTTTTGGACTCTTCGACACTGGTTCTTGCGCGAATCATCACACTACCACGACCCGTTGCATAGGCCTGACGAATACCTTCTGTCCCACAGATAATGCCATGGGTTGGAAAATCTGGGCCCTTGATGTGTTCCATGAGCTCATCGACGGTGGCATCCGGGTTGTCGATCAATAGTGCTATCCCATCCACCAACTCCCCTAGGTTATGAGGAGGGATATTGGTCGCCATCCCAACTGCGATCCCTGACGATCCATTGAGCAGCAATGTCGGCAAGCGTGTTGGCAATACCGTCGGCTCTTTCAAGGACTCATCGAAGTTGGGAACAAAAGACACGGTATCTTTTTCGATATCATCCAAAAGAGACATCGCAATCCGCGTCATACGGGCTTCGGTATACCGCATTGCCGCAGCGTTGTCCCCATCGATAGACCCATAGTTACCCTGACCATCGATCATCGGGTACCGCAATGAAAAGTCTTGCGCCAAGCGTACCAAGGCATCATAAACAGCCGTATCCCCATGCGGGTGATAACGCCCCAAAACGTCCCCAACGATACGTGCACACTTTTTGTACGGCTTGCCCGCCACATAGCCAGCATCGTACATCGCATACAAGATACGTCTGTGAACAGGTTTTAAACCATCACGTACATCAGGCAATGCCCGTCCGACGATAACGGACATGGCATACTCGATATACGAGTTTTTCATCTCATCTTCAATATTGATCACATCGGTTGCATCTGCACTCACAGAGGCATCGACATCAATTACTTCTTCCTCTTCAAACAAAGGTGTTTGGTCGTCCATGATTACTCCTTAAACATCCAACCAACGGACTGTTTTGGCATATTTTTCAATAAATGCTTTCCGTGGTTCGACTTGGCTTCCCATCAAGACAGAAAAAATCTCATTGGCGGTTTCCCCGTCTTCCAATGTGACTTGGAGCATGGCCCGCTTCGCTGGATCCATCGTGGTATCCCATAGCTGATCAGGATTCATCTCCCCCAAACCTTTGTACCGCTGCAAGCCAACGCCTTCACGACCGATTTCAGCCAACAACGTTTCCAACGCCTGTTCGTCATAAACATACCGTTTCATGCTGCCTTTTTTGACCAAAAACAACGGCGGCTGTGCAATATACAACGCACCCGCTTCGATCAACTCTCTCGCATGACGAAAAAAGAAGGTCAACAACAATGTTCGGATATGCGCACCATCGACGTCAGCATCCGTCATAATCACGATTTTATGGTATCTCAACTTGGACAATACGGCCTGAACAGGATCATAGTCTTCGCCGTGAATCACTTCTTCACGCTCACGAAGACCAGAAATAGCCTCTGGGCCAATCGCCGTGATGAGGTTCCGAATTTCTTCATTGGCCAAAATCTTGTCCAAACGCGCTTTTTCCACGTTCAAGACTTTCCCTCTCAAAGGCAAAATAGCCTGAAAGTTTCTGTCTCGCCCTTGCTTGGCAGAGCCACCGGCGGAATCCCCTTCCACCAAGAAAACCTCACAGTTTTTCGGATCACGGTCCGAACAGTCCGCCAGTTTTCCAGGAAGCGTGGTGCTTTCCAAACTCGTTTTACGACGCGCCAACTCTTGGGCTTTACGTGTCGCATCACGAACACGCTGTGCCAAAAGACCTTTTTGAATAATAAATTTCGCAACTTTAGGGTTGCCTTCGATATAGTCAGACAAACCTTCGTCGACCATAGAGTCCACGATACCTTTGACCTCGGAGTTGCCCAGTTTGGTTTTGGTCTGTCCTTCAAATTGTGGATTGCGCAATTTGACACTGATCACGGCAGACAAGCCTTCACGAAGGTCATTACCCGTCAATGATTCGCTCTTGTCTTTGATCAGCTCATATTTTTTCGCAAAATTGTTCATAACACGGGTCAATGCAGAACGGAAACCCGCGACATGCGTCCCACCTTCACGGGTACGAATGTTATTGGCGAAAGACACAAGCTGCTCATCGTAATAATCATTCACATATTGAATAGACACTTCGACTTCATAGTCTTCACGGCTATTGGTCAAATAAATAGGCGGGGTGAACAACGCCTCTTTGTTTTCATTGATATGCTCAACGTAAGAAACAATCCCGCCATCAAATTGGTAGTTTTTCTCAAGAATATTTTCAGCATCCCGAAGATCACGAAAACGAATCTTGAGACCTTTGTTCAAAAAGGCCAATTCCCGAATACGGTGATCCAACACCTCCGCGGTGAAATCAACTTCTTCGAAAATGGTGGCGTCCGGTTTAAACTCAATCCGAGTTCCATTGTGCCCATTCTCATAGTCCGAGAAGTCCCCGATAAGCTTGTCCGGCTTTCCTTTGCGATAGGTTTGTACATATTGGCGACCGTCACGACGTACTGTCACCGTCAAATAGTCCGCCAACGCGTTTACAACCGAAACACCAACACCATGCAAACCGCCGGAAACTTTGT
>JAGYJO010000065.1 GCA_018402095.1 bacterium | reverse complement strand
CAACGCCCCTTCTTTACCCACATCATCCAGCAGGCCAGCATGGCCGCCCTACAGCTGCACTACTCCCAGCTCTCACCTGTCTACGAAGCCGCAGCGCCACTCTATATGTGGCTCCGCAGCCAATTCACAGTACTCCGCGAAATCCCATTCCAAGGACAAGTCTCCCGCCCAAAACTGGACGTCTTGGTCTGTGATACGGTGACAGACGAAGTCAAAATCGCTCTCGAAAAAGCATCCCAAGAAAAAAGCACAGGGGTACTCATACCAGAGTCTGACCCCTACCACACGCTATTTCGGCACCACGCATCCAGCCATAGCGACTGGGAGATACAGGACACCCATGCCGCCACAGCTGAACAACCACTCTTTTCATTTCTCATGGCCTTGCTCGATCCGGAACTCCCCAGCCCAACCGCACTCTCACGCCTCCTATCCCATATCCTAATCACAAAAATAGTTCCCGATTGGCACTGGCCTCACATCGAAGCCGACGTCATGTCGCACATGACCCAATGGACATGGGCCGAATGGGAACGCGTCCTGGCACCCTACGCAGAACGTATCCAAAAGCTCCTCCAGATGGCGGCAGCCCTTCACCAAAAACAGACCCCAAAAAATTTATTTCAAATCTGCCACGAAGCCACTAGCCTCCTCGGTTTACCGCTGGAAAATTGGCCGGCACCCCTCATCATCGGACTGACCCAAGCCAGCAGTCTCAATCACAAACTCGGCAACACAGCCAGCCGACTCCGCCAAATTCTCAAGTCCCTATTCAGCAGTCATGACAAACTGCCAGACGCATGGCCTTGCTACGGAAAATTTGAATCCCACATGGTCCAAAAAAAGCAGTGGATTTTGATAGGATGTCGTGATGGCGTATGGCCCAAAATGACACGAAAAGCCTACACACTCCCCAGCATTGTCGTTCGGAAACTGGGCCTGCCCACCTCAGCACACTATATGCAGGCGGACGCCTACTTTTTTCACGCCGTCTTGCACCAAGCCTCCGAAAAAGTCACGGTGATTTACCCCCGCACCCATGAGGATATACCCCAATCATTAACGATGTTTTTGTCGGGATTTGAGAGTCGCGAGGCCACGCCTCACAATTCAGAACAGGCCCTATCCCTCCCCGTTAACACCCCATCCAGCAACATTGCTAGAGATATCCGCATCAGCCCGCAAAACATGGCCCTTATCGCTACAGAGACCTTCTCCCCAACCCGGCTGGAACGCTACCAAAACTGCCCCTACCAGTATTATCTAAAACATATCCTCAAACTCCCAGACAGCGATACGCCCCTAGATATAGGGAACGGGGCTATGGGAGAGCTCATTCATGATGTTTTCCAAACACTCACCGGACTGGCACGCCAAAATGGCCAGCAAGACCCCGCCGCCTACATCTCAGAAGCGATACAAGACACCATCGGCAAACACCAATCCAGATACGGAAAAAACAGCCTCAAAAGCTGGATCGTTTCCGCCAAAGCGCCACTCTTGCTCGGCACAGACCAGATGCCAGGCATCCTCCCTGAAACCCTCAAGGCATTGGCCGACGCCAATCTCCCAATGGCCGCCATCGCCGAAGAGGTCTCTCTAGGCGACAACAACGCGTTACAGTTCACCGTCATGGACACGACTTTTTCGCTGACAGGACGCATCGATGCCATTTACGCCATTCATGACAGTGACATGCTCCTCATCGTGGATTACAAAACAGGCTCAAAGCCCTACGCTAAAAAAGATCTCGACACCTACAAAAACCTACAGCTACCACTCTATATTCTGATGGCCCAAAAACAGTATCCGAACAAAGAAATCGTGGGGGCCGCCATCATTTATGCCCGACACCGAGAGCCTGGGATTGATATCATGGCCATCACGACAGAAGGCAAAGCGGCCCTAGACCTCAAACGAAAACGCCCCAAAGTGATCGATGAGATTTACCATCACGACACACTGTTTCACACAGCCGACGTCGTTGCGAGTATTCGTGAGGGCTTGTTCGGACTGACAGAGGTCCCTATCGCCGAGCCTTTTTTACCCAAACGAAAAGACATGTGCGCAAACTGCACCTATCGGTGGGTCTGCAATTTCCCGGAACGATGGGAGAGCTACAGAGACTAGCGCGACAAAAAGCTATGGCTTCAAAGCCACGATTAGTGCCGAGACAATACCTCGAACACGATCAAACCGAGCCTCCCGCACAATCGCAACCGTAATCGCGGGGTTAATATTCAAATAGTCATGCACCAAAACATTACGGTATCCAACCATTTGACGACATTCAGCATGTTCTTGCTCAGACACCAATCCATGTCGAAAAAGCGCGTCTATCACCTCACCTGATTTAGCCAAAACCAATTTACAGTTAATCTTCAACACATAGCGCCCCATGCCGATCAAGGATTCCACCAACACCTGCAGCGCACGCTCCATAGCCAAATAGTCTTCTAAATCATAGTGATCCTGATGCCTAAATTTCTCTAAAACCATGCACATACGCTCTGCGTGGGCCATCATCTCGGATTCATAAAGAGGCTCTCTCTTTGTCACCATTAACCCAACTCCATTCTGGACATCACTTTATTTTCAAAATGATGCAGTCTCAAATTATTGTTATTCACGATAACATCGCCTGAAATAGCTGCAAATTGTAATGCAACAGGAACAATCTCCAGGTCCACCAGATCCAACTGACCATACATATTCAACTCTGATTCCAAACACTGCTTCAAATCTTGGGTCCGCATATGGGCTGCCAAGGTATCCCCCAGAACAGTTTGATACAAAATCCCCAAATCAATATCACTTGTTTCCGTGTCTTCGTTCTTGGACCGCGACCCAAACAAATACACCCCGTCAACCGGATGTTTTTCCGCAATTTTTTGGCCTAAAAGAGCACTATTCAACATAGAGCAGAGACTATCACATAGCCGATCAAAATTGAATCCAGATGCTGATGTATCTCTAAAGAAACTAGCGCACCCACGGCAAATACCGGCGATACTTCCCAAGCACCAACCACACCCAACCCCATGGCGACTGCAACGCATCATACGGCACATGCACACAGACGCCCGGCTTGGGTTTACGCTGCCGGATCACAGACACCCCTGCCACATGATGGTAATGATAAATATGCGACAACACATCACGAGACACCATGTCCGAGGCATAAAATGTCATCAACCACGGCACCTGATGATGCCAGCACCACTCGCGAATATCTGGCAAAAAAGGCAAGTTTTCAGCCTGCACCGTCGTCGCAACAAGCACCTTTTTCTTGAGATGACGACACGTTTGCAAGCCATCCATGACAGACTCAAACCCATCCCAACCCGTATACTCCCGATACTGTGTCCTATCAATGGCCGGCACCATCAACACCACCTGATGCACATGGGTCAAACTCTCCAACCCCGACAACCCCACACCTGTGGTCCACAACACCACACGTACCCGATGCGCCACCAAGTACGTCACCAAAAGATCCAGAACAGGGCTCTCCACAGGATCCCCACCCACGATATGATAGGTCTTCACCCTAGGAAAAAGATCAAAGAAACTACGATCCAAAAGAGCCTCTGAAAGCCGATCCGAAGACACGTGAGACAATGAGGGCGGATCCGGCGGCTGTGGTTTCCAAAGATCACATGGATAGCAACGCAAGCGACAGACCTGCGTCAAAACCAAGGTATGCTGGGAAGCAAAGTCCCAGAACTGCAGCATCACATGTCTCCAAAAATATCCGGATACGCCACAGGATCTGGATTGAGCACAGATAAACCCGAAATCCCCAACTGTTCAAAAACATCGTAAGGAATAGGCGTATCCGTGGCTGTCCGAAACCCATTTTCTGGAAACCTACGTTTGAAAAACAAATACCAATCAGACCAAAACACAGGACGTCCCTGATGAAACGCATAGCGACAATGTGCCGCAAACAGAAACTGCCGTGTATACAAAGCGATATCTCCCCTAGACACCATTTCCCACTTCATATGCAACAGTGTCTCTATTTTGGACAACAACGACACCCCAGGGGCCAACGGGGACAGATAGTCAAAAACACCCACCTGAAAGCACCGGATTGCAAGCCCCGTGTCTTGAGACGACGTCCATACCAAAACCCCAACTTCAGGCTGCTTTTCCGTCAGTTCTTTCAGAAAAAGAACAGTGTCCACGCCAAGCAAAACATCCATAATCACCAGCGAGATATCCTGATGAGCAGCCAAGGCCAAGGCCTGATCCGCAGTTTTGGCCACCAACACCGTATATACAGACTCCTGCGCCAAAAGATCTTCCGCATGATCGCTAGCGATCACCAAGAGAACAGGTTTGGGCAACTCAAACACATGTTCAGACGCCACATAGACCGGCACTTGCTCACGGCCATTGAGCTGCTGGGCCAAAATCTGAAATTCTTGGTAGCGCATGGTTTTATTAAAAACAAATTTGCGTTTTCTAATGGAGAGATAATACATATTGCGCAAAGAGATCATTTCATAGTCATCAAAAATCTGATCCAAAACAGCGCCCAAGTCTGCGATATTCAAGGGTCTCGGCAAACAGGTATAGACCTGTTCTCTCAAAACCGACAAACACATCGCATGCGACAATTTGTTCGATACAATGACAATAGGGATCAAGCGATGCCAAACCCGCATCTTTTGCAAATATACCAATGGGTTAGGCCATTTATCCCAATTGAAAAGAATAACGGCTGACCCAGCATGACTGGACAACAACATGGTTTCCATTGCTTCAAAGTAGGCAACATCATGAATCACAAAATGATGCTCCCAGACAGACGCCAACTTACGTGCAAACTCTGGCTTGGGTTCAAAGACAAAAAGATGCGACATCATAGGTAAGTTCGAGAGTACCATGAGAGCGGGATTGGGGCCAAAAGACTATTATGCAGCCCCCTTCTATGATAGGCTGCTCCCACTATGTCAAACCCTTGCTTATTATCATTGTCCTACGCCGAACTTGAAGCGCTCATCATCGAGATGGGCAGCCCGCGATTTGTCGCAAAACAGCTCTGGGAATGGATCTACACCAAACATATTGTAGATTTTGACCAGATGCATACTCTGAAAAAAGAAACCCGCGAAAAACTCAAAGAATCCTACACGGTTCTGCCCTCTGTCATCGCAGAGACACATGGGGCTGGCGATAAAACTGCCACCAAATATGTCCTCAAGCTCCAAGATGGCCAACTCATTGAAATGGTTGTTCTGTTTGAAAAAACACATACGACACTCTGCATCTCATCTCAGAGCGGCTGTCCGGTAGACTGCAAGTTTTGTCTCACTGGCGTTGTCGGATTCAAACGGCAGCTCAAGCCATACGAAATCACAGGTCAACTACTCACCGCCTTTTCTCAAGGCCATGAGATTCAAAACATTGTATTCATGGGCATGGGTGAGCCCCTCATGAATTATGACAATGTCTTTGCCGCCATCGATCAGATCAATTCACCGGATGGTTTTGGGATCGGCAAACGCCACATCACCCTCTCCACCTCCGGCTACATCGCAGGGATCAAGCGTCTGATCGAAGACAAACGCTTCATCAACCTCGCCTTCTCTGTCGGCCATGCCAACCCCGAAAAACGGGCCAAAATCATGCCCATCGAAACCAGAAACCCCATCTTCGAGGTTTCCCGACTCTTGTACCAATATCTCAAACTGCATAACCGCAAGCTCACACTAGAGTACACCTTATTAGAAGGTGTTAATGAGGATTCACATGCCATTGCAGAGTTGATTCCTTTGGCCAAATATTTGGATGCCAAAATCAATATTATCAATCTCAATCCCCACGCCAAGATTCCCTTCACACCCGTTGCAGAAAGTGTTCTCAAACGGATTCGCGCACAGATCAAAGAAGCCGATGTACCGGTGACCATTCGGTTCAAACGGGGACAAGACATTGCCGCCGCGTGTGGGCAATTGGGAGAGAGTCACCTACCGAAATAGTTTTGCTTCGCAAAAAACGCGCACCCAGATCGTGAGGGCTGCGCACCTGTAACGCCCTCCACCTCCCCGAACAACCCAGCCTTACGGGGTAAGCACTTTCTGAACCCAGGGTGCAGGGGCGAAGCCCCAGTCATTATTTCGCTCAGCTCCGCTGAGCGAAAGATAAAGATTTCAAAGGGCTGACGCCCTTTGAATCCCAGTTAGCCCCCCGCCTAGGAAGTAATTACCTTACGAGTTGGTTTAGGCCTTGCCCAACGCCGCCAAAACCCGTAAGAGACCTTCTCTATAGTGATACTCCGCCAGAAGCCAGCGGCCAAAACGTTGCTTCTTCATATTTCCAGACGCATACCAACGGGTGGCCAAACGATAAAGCCTAGACGATTCAGTCGTATGCTTAAACACCCAAAGCGCCAAAGGATTAAGACCCAAAAACCATTTCAACTCAGGGTGTTTATTGAGAAAAACAGCGGCGGATTCCCCTTTTTTGACTTCTCGTTTGATCAAATCATCATCCGTCACCACATGGTAGTGATAATTCTTGGCTTCCGGCAAATACCTCAGCGGGACACCTGCTTTAGACAACCGGTACCCCATTTCAATGTCTTCCCAGCCATAGCCCTGAAAATCCATATCAAAACCACCAAACTGACGAAACAGATCCGACGGAATAGACAGATTGCCCGTCAAAAAGTAATGCCAGCCCAGTTTGGCACCAGATCTGATTTTCTCACGTATATAAGGATACAAGTTTTCGGGTTCACTAGGCCATGCCAGCACATGCATATTCCATGTGCTCCCTTCAAAACACGTCGGCACTTTTGAGTCTGTATGCGCCGCCAAATGGGTCTCAATCAACGTCGGATCGGGGATCATATCCGCATCCGTGATCAACAAATAGGGGGCCGTAGCCATCTCAGCAGCCGCATTACGTGCACCTGTTTTGCCTGTATTTTTTTGAATGCGATACTGAAACGCATAATGGGGCTTCCACGTTTCCAGTAAATCATGAGTCCCATCCGTCGAGGAGGAGTCCACCACAATGACTTCAAAGTCGTTCACCGTCTGCAAGGCAAAGCCTGACAATACGCGACGCAAGGCTTCTTTTTGGTTGTAGCAACCAATAATGACACTAATCGTTGGGTTTATAAACATAGTGGCCGCATCATAGCATTGGTAAAGACTTACCAGCTATACAAACCAGTAATTTTCTGAATGGTCTCACGGTCAAACCCTTCGGACACCATTTTTTGCGCCATCTCACGTTTTTGCCTGGCAATGCCGCGTTCTTCTCCGATAGCAATACCACGCTCTTCTCCGATAGCAATACCACGCTCTTCTCCGATAGCAATACCACGCTCTTCTCCGATAGCGATACCGCGCTGCTCACCGATGACGAGGCCACGTTGCTCGCCAGCAGTCATACCCCGCATATAGCGTGTTTCCAGAGCACTGATCTCATCACGCAGCCATTTCAAACGGGCTTCATAGGTTTGGCGATCGGATTCATCTAGGCGTGTGCTTTCAAATA
>JAGYJO010000064.1 GCA_018402095.1 bacterium | reverse complement strand
ATATATTTAAGCGCTTCCTTGAGCAATTCTGCTGCATTGGGTGCTGGTGACATGGTGTCATTTGCGGTGGTGATGATGGTGTCTAGATAGCTTTTGATATCGATGCGGTCGGCGCCACTTGCAAACATATCTGTTTGTGTCTTTGTGGCGATAGTGTGTAGATCTGGAGCATTGACTTCGATGCTACTGAGTAAGCGGCCGATATCTTCGCTACTCGCCGTGTACTGATGGGCTGATGCATTCGCGAGGGTGCTGCCGATGGCGCGTTCGTTGTAGAGTTGTTGGATGAAATCGTCCATGTTGAAGGGGGGGGATTTGGCGCCGTCCCCGTTTTGTAAGACATGATCCAAGCAGCGGAGAATGGGCGCACTTTCTGCAAAGAGCAAGTTGGCAGGTTTGGCAATGATGGCGGTTGTCATTTCCTGATGTTTGTCTTCTGCTTCTTGCATGTGGTCTTCAAGACGGTTAAACGTAAATTCTGTTGCTTGTCCAAGACTACGAAGGGCATTGAGTGCAGAGTTGCATCTTTGATCTGTATCTGTGTGCGGGTCTTGTGCTTCTACTAGTTGAGACTTCGCTTCTCTTATCAGTTTTGAGGCGTCGTCAATATCGGTATCAGCAGGATTGTCGGCTTTCATGTCTGAGACCATTTGGTCTGCTTTGTTTAGGAGTGTTTCCAGTTCTTGAAGAGGCGCCGCTATGTCACTGCCATGGCGTGCCGCCGATTGAAACGTAGTATTCAATGCATCTATGGTGTTGTCTGATGCGGCAATGGTGGCGTTTAAATAGTTGCGAACAGTGGCGACGGTTTGTCCCAAATCCAAATGGTTGGTATCACTGCGGACTGTCCCCTGGCTCACATCACTACCAGGCGGGTGGTTCTCGAATCGTTCGCGGCTGGCATCTCTGGCCTTGCATGCTTCTTTGTAGCTGGGTTTGACGAGTGTGATGGTTGGCATTCCCCCAGGCGGGGAGATGGCGCCATGACTTATGACCGGTGGGAGATCGGGCATCCCACCGTCACCAGGCTTGGGTTGATCGTCTGTTGCATTTCCTGTAGGTAGGGGACCGCCTGCATGGCCTGTAGCTGTGGTGCTGCCTGCAGACCTTGTCGCTCCTGGAAATGACGCGCGTCTTGATGGGATACTTCCTGCCATGCTTATTTCTCCTTTTGTTTTCTGATAGACCGGAGGACTACTTACTCGTCTCTTACATTTTCTATGACTAATTCTTGATATACCCGTTCAAACTTGCGTCCAAACAAATATCTGAGATGTCTGTAGTTTTCTTCGTTTTCCAAGAGTTCTTTCCAGAGTGCGGCCAAGCTATCGACAGATACCGTAGCCTCCGTAGGTGATCCTGGCCATAGGGTCTCTAGGAACGCAGTCATCTGGTCATTGGCGCCCATTATGGTACAAAAGCTCCGCCAAGCGTCTCTGCTGAGGGTTGCGTCCTGCCCCATTGTTGCCTCTGTGTAGCCGCTATTGATGACACTGTAATCTACAACATTTAAGCTCATTTTATGTATCAACTCACAGAATTGAGCTTCGACAATACCGTGCCCAGGAATGTTGTAGGCGTCTATGTCTTGGACAGTCACCGTTGGGATATCTTGGATGACGCCGTACATGTGTCCCCACAGATCCCCGCGTTCACGTGATCTTCCTGTGAGGGATGTGTGGTCTTCTTTTTTGAGGGTTATCCCTTCATGTAGCGGTAGATATTGAGTCCTGCCTCCGTGGGGCGATGCGTTTTGTACTGCTGCACTTCTGGTATCGCCGAAGCTTTCGATGATGCTCAGTACCAAGCTGATGTTAGACGATAGAACCCACGCACATAGTTTTGGAGATCCGTCATTACGGTCTCTTAAACGGTCCAGAGCTCTGTCCGCCATTCCCTTGTAAGGTTCGGGAAGACCTCCGAGGCCCGCTTGTGCATTGAGACTTTGGATGGCACTATCCAATCCGGCGATGAATTCATTCGTATTTCCTGGTGGAGGATTGTGTCTCAATATTTCGTTGAAAGCCTCATCCAATCCGACGTTGTATTTCCATCCACGACTATGAGTTGGATTGTAAAAGTCTACTTCCAATTGATGTGACAGGATGCCTAGCTTATTGACATTGGCGGTAGTGCCTTGATTGCTTCTTCTCGTGTTTTGGCCTCCATTATGCTAATTATTTCCAGCATCTTCCGCCAAAACCCCATAAATCTCTTTTTGAAGCCCCTGTAACCGATCCGCGAGGAGCCTATCACATGCGGCATAGGCTGGGTTCGCAGGGCCGCCCTGCATCAGTGCTTTTGCGGCGTCTATTGCGGCTTTTTTAGCGCCTAGCGATGAGGTGGTATTTGCCTCTATCGCGGTGAGCGCCGCATGCAAATCCATCCGTGCCTGGATTTCTGCTTCGATCTCACCTTTAGCTGTAGTATCCAAAGCGCTACGAACATCCGCTTTAGAGGATTCAGGTACACCCGCAGCAGTCAAAACCCCATCTCGAAGTGTATCGAAAGTTGGCATTGGGGTGCCGTCTTTGACAAACGCATCGAGGCTCGTGGCGGCGGACTGGCGAATCGCGGTGGCTTCTGGCGTCACATTGTCTATGGCGGCTTTGTACAAGTCTGTTAGCCTTGTGATCTGCGTGGCTTGCTCATTCAGGGAGTCGGCTGCCGCATAGATGGTGGTGATATCGCTTTCGTTAGCTGCCTTGGCGGCGGAGGCTTTGGATTCGGCGGTTGTCGCGGGTTGCGTACCTGTCTCTTTGTAGAATGTACTGAGAGCTTTGGATAATTCTTCGGTGGCGTCAGAGAAGTTTTTTTTGTGGATGTCGGTTAGGGTTCTTTGAACAGATGCTAGACCTTCCTTTTTTGCGCGTTTAACAGCAGAAAGGATGGCCTCTTTGAGTTCACGAACCAGTATGACATCTGGGCTTGATTCTGAATTTGAGGACGCTGAGTTTGACGCTCTAAATGGAATCCTTACAATCTCTTGGGTATTGAACTCGGTGACGACGTTATCGAGTAAGGAAGCAAACTCCCGTACTCTTTCTTGAAATGTTTGGGGTGAGATATTCTGGTCTGCTTTTAACCCATCGAGTATCTCTTTTATCTTTGTTTCACACTCTGCATAGCGGGCGGTGAGTCTTGAAATATAGACTGCTTGTTCTTGGATTATGGTTGCTGATTTGGTCAGTATAGCGGCATTGGATCCGCCATCCACTATAGGTCGTTGCATTGCACTATAGATCCATGGGCTTATATCTGTGGGATCTACTTTTCCGAGTTTCTTTCCGATGATGTCTAGCTGTTGTGTCAAAGCGCTTTTTGCAGTTCTAAATTTGGTAGTGGCTATAGACTTTTGTAGCGCGCTTAGAAATTGTATTGCTGTTTTCCAATCGGCTTTCATGTCATCAATATCTTCATGAGTGACTGTACTTGGGTGGATTGTTTGGGGGCTGTCTGCTGTAGCGACGTCCGTTTCATGCGCCGCTATTTTGCTTAGGACGAATGTCTTTAGACTATGTACTGTTTCTGGTGGGGCGTCCTTACATGCGTTGGTGAATGCTGTATGTTTTTCTGAGTTTTCTGGGGATGTTATTTGGTCTAGCAGCTTACCCAAAACAGATAGAGAGACGTATTCTAGGAGGCCTATTTGATAGGCACGCATATCTGTGATTTTTGCGACGGCACGCGCGTCTAACAAGGCGTTTGACCGTGCAAATGGCGTATCTTTACCGAACATGAAAGAAAATGTCTCAGAAAAACGAGGTGTCTCACTGGCCAATGCGGTTGCCTCCTGAATATCAGATAGCGTTATGGGCGCATTGTCGATCTTGTTGATCTTGGATACCATCGCCACTGTCCGGGCCTCTTCTTGCAGCATGTACTCTGTCATGAGTGTTTTTGCGATAGAGCCAAAGGTATTTAAGTCGTTACCTAGTTCAGTGTCTTTAGTCGAGTTAGCATCTATTCTCCTTTGGAGCTGCTCATGGGTATGGCGAAGACTGGTTGATATCGCTTCCCATTGACTTTTCCAGTTGGGGTCATCGTGCTTACTAGGGGTATTTACGCGGATATTCAGCTTGTTTTGGGCATCTTCTTGTTGCAGGGTGTGAAGGCTAGTCTTATGGTTTCTGATGGTGGCTCTTTCCATCTGCTCTGGAGTATAGAGTGCCGTTTGGGATAACTCTTTCCTTTTTGTGAGATCGCGCTCTTCCCATTCGGGGCTTGCCTTAGTTGTAGCTGCATCTGCAGCAATCAATTCAAATGTGGTTAGGAGGAGGGTCGCTATGGCTTCATTTCGGGTATCTATATCTGAAGACAGATTTGCCATGTTGCTTATTGGATTTGTTTTGAATTTCTGATCAACCTCTGCAATAACATTAGCGGTTGAATATTTGATGTATTCAAGAGTGGCCGCATCTTCCTCGAGACGGGGGGGGTCGGAGGCTTGTAGGGCTTGTCGTTCGCTGACGTTTGTTTCTGGGAGAAACTCTTCGAGACGGGCGGACGCTGCGTCTAAATATGCGAGTCGATCGGCATCGGATTCTCCCTCTTGGCGAGGCGCAATGCCCAATGCGGCTAATTCTTGGATGCTGTTTTTTATAGCGTTGTGTATCGTTGCTTCGTCTCGAGTCAGCGTGGCACGAATATCATCAACTGCGGCATCGGCAGATCCTCTGGTGTCAAATCTTCCCAAGGCGGTGGTGAGGACCGTTGTTAAGGCCGTTTCTTTGTTGGTGAGGTCTGCTGCTGTAATCGTGTCAGGATTTAGGGCTGTGTTTTCATCCTGGATACTTGCAATGACAGTGTTTAGTTCTACTCGTACATCTTGATAGGCCCTCGTGAGTTGCTGTATGTCTCTTGTTTGTGCATTGATAGCTTCTGCGCTGGCTACGGTTCTGTTCGCTTTTTCGTTTTTGTCGTCGCCTGCGCCTGTGATATTGTGAGTTCTCGTCGTGGTTTCAGTACGGGTGGTTGCTTCAGTTGCTGCATCACCCGTGTTTGATCCGAGGGCTGTGTAGAGTTGTTCTAGTGCAGTTTCGAGTCTCCTTGTAGCATCTGTGAGTTTGGCTGTTGCCACTTCCATTTTTGTGGGCAATACACCATGCTGGGCCGCCAGTTTGACTTCGATAGCGGCATTTCGCTGCGCCAAACCAGCGGTGTACGTCTCATGTAAAGGAGACGCTGCGTCGTAGCCAAATAGCGCCGAAAATGTCGTTTCATTACGGGCCCCTGTTATGACTGCATCTAGTGCGCTTAATTTAGCATCAAAGTTTTGAACATCCTGGAGGGGAGGGACACTGATTTGGGCAGCTTCTTGTGTGAAATAGCGGAACATGAGTGTGTTTGCCAGCTGAGTGAGGGCTGTCTTTTGTGCTTCGTAATCCACTTCATCTGGTTTGTAGAGATCCACAAAGGCTTTTTCGAGTTCGCGGAGGGAGTCGGCTGCAGTTTGCCATTGCGTGGCGTCGAGCGTTGCTGGCGTCTCTATTCCTGTCTCGAGTTTGGTAGTGAAATCCTCTTGGAGTTGTTGAAGACGGGCTGATATGGCGTGATTGTCTTCGGTGGCTGTGTGGAAAAACAGGGTTAAAATTAGTTGCAAATTATCTTTTAGCTCTGTTGTTCCGTCTGCTGTCGTTTGTATGCTTTCCAAAGCTGCTGTTGCTTTAGTCTGGAGTTCGGTATAGAAATGTGTTGTTGCTTCCTCCAGCTCTGTACGGGTAGTTATCGCTGAGAAGTTTGTGTCCATTGTGGGAAATGTGACGCGTAGATAGATACCTGCTTCACGTGTTGAGGGTGTTGTTTGCTTGTTTTTCCTTGCCGCGACACACGTACTCAAATCGGATACACCAGTCTCAGGTTTGAGTATATCTAACGCGGCCGCTGTTTGTACGGTCTCATAAAATTTGTCTGGGAGACTTCCGATAGGAATAACATCAGCTAGCTGGTTCGTGAGCGCTTCCAATCGTGTTTCTAGATGGGTAGCGATGGTATTGCCTATATCTGTTCTAGCGAAGTGTCTTGCTAGATTGGGTGATGCGATGACGGCATTACATAGTGTATTTAGTCCATTGTTACCATGGGTGTCTGAGCTGAGAATCGTTGCTATATCGTCGATTAGTGGCAACCACGTTGGATCATTTCTGGCTATATTGAAATCGAGACTTTTTCCTAAGTTGGTTAGTGCGGTGCCGAGACTATCGAGGCAGCTTTTGTCGCCACCTTGTTTCAGAATGTTCTCGGGGGTGATAGAGGTGCCTAAAGATCGATGACTTAGCTGGTGGGCAAACCCGTCTTTGAATCGGTCTCCCATCGACGCGCTGTAACCACCTAGGGGACTAAGCGTTTTACCCAAAAAGGAGCCATGCTGTTTGTCGAAAAATTCGTGAAAAACACCGGCTTTTGCGACGCCTTTTTCTGCGAGAACCTCACCAAAGGCTTCGATGAATTGGGGGAGAAATGCGGTGGCACTGGTGCTGTATATAGTGACTAAATCGTCTGCTATTTGACTATCTTGTGTTTTGAAAAATGTGGTAGTTTTTGTCGTGTTGAGGGCTGTTTTTAGTGCTGTTTTGATATTGGCTTTGGTTGTAGCTAATTCGTCTTTCGCTGTGGTGTGTTGTACGGATTCGGCAGCCTTTGTGTTTGTTGTCTGTAGCGGGGATCCTCCGGGGACCTGTGAGATGCTATCAGGGCTAGTGCCTGTGTCTGACCCTAAGGTAGTCCCTTTTTCTTTGGTTTCGGGATTCGAGTCACCACCGCTAGCGGCGCTTTCTCCCTGTTGGTGTACGCGTGTGACGGTTGGGCGTTGTTCGTTAGGATGTGTTGTGGCAAATATGCCGGCGCTATTGTGCCGGTCGTCTCGCTCTTTGTTTGATGATTGATCGGAGAGGGTGCCTTGTCCGTCATCGTGGCTCGTTCCCAGCTTCGATTTGAGGCCCTGGCCTAGGCTTTTTAACATATCTTTGGCGGCTGCTAGATTTTCGGGTATTTCTTTCTGTTTGCCTGATACGTTATTAACGCCACTTGCTCTACTCGTTCCACTTGAACCACCTACGCCATTAGCCATATTAAATCATCTCCGCTTGTTTGGTATTTATTTTGAGTTCGTTTGTTTCTAGTTTGTTTTGAATTTTGTGAATCATGTCTACAAAATGGGCTTCGGTGTTGGCATCGGCGGGCTTGTTGTCTTGCCAGAGGGAGCCATCCGCGAGAATGAGGCGTGTTTGCCGGGGGCCTTGAGGTGTCGTTTCACGGAGGAGGACATGCCTGTGTGTGATCTGGAGAGAGTAGGCTTTTGAAGCTCCGTCTTTTGGCAATAGTGCCAAGGCTTTGTATTTGTATTTGATCAATGTCTTTCCCACGTTTCTGAAATGCATCAAGGCTTCTTCAGAAGAATAGGTGCTGATGACGGTTTCGTCTACATGGGTAGGGTGTCTCTCAATAACGGAGACAGTTTGCCATTTGAGCCAGTCGAAATTGTGTGTCATCGGAATATCCCTTTCGTAGTGTGATGGGTCATTTATTCCCCCTTTTTGATAGGGCGATGTATTGATGGTTTGTGC
>JAGYJO010000063.1 GCA_018402095.1 bacterium | reverse complement strand
GGACTTAAGTGATCTTTTTCAAAGCCCTGAAGACCCGGCTATTACGCAAACACTTCGACAAACAACAGAAGCGGCAAACGCATTCAGAAAAAAATACAAAGGCCAACTGGCTGAACTTTCGACCGAAGAAATAGTCGTCGCTTACGATACCCTCATCACGATCATCAGCCCACTCTACAAAGTCAGCCAGTACGCTAGCTTGGGTGCCGCCGCAAACACAGCCGACATTCCTTTCAAAACGTTGGTCGCTCGTATAGACGATGCAGAAGCGGAAATTGCCAATCAATTCGTCTTTTTCGAATTGGAAATTGGAAAACTCCCAGAGGAAAAAGCAAAACTACTCTCAGCGTCCCCCTTACTAAAACGCTATGCCTATGATCTGCATTTGACACGGATCAGCGCGGCACATCAGCTCACAGAACCAGAAGAACGCATTATCAACCTCAAAGATGTGAACGGTGTTGATGCCTTGCAAAAACTCTATCAAGACGTCACGTCGTCCTATCAATTCGAGATTGAACTACATGGTGAGATCAAAAAACTCAATGGCAGCCAATTGAGGCAGCTTCGCCTAGATCCAGACCCCGCAATACGCAAAAAAGCTATGGCACTATTTTTTGAACGGTACAAAGAAAACGAGGTCATTTTTGGACATCTCTACAATCATATCGCCAAAGATTATATCCAAGAAACAGGGTTACGCGGATACACGTCTGCATTAGAGGCCAAAGTGAAGTCGGCAGATCTCCCACTCGCCGCTGTAAGGGCTCTACATGAGGTCACTACGGCTAGCAACAGTTTGGTACAACGCTACTACAAGATCAAAAAAGACCTATTGAAACTTCCCGAGCTAACACTATCCGATATTTATGCACCGCTGGCAGAATCCGACACCCAATACACTTGGGAAGAGTCTAAAACAATCATTCTAAAAGCATTTTCTCAGTTTGATACTGAAATCGCCGAAATGGCGGAACGTATGTTCACTGGAAACCGTATTCATGCACCAGTTGCCCCCACCAAAAGAGGCGGGGCTTTTTGCTCATCCTCCACACCCGATATATACCCCTATGTATTGGTGAACTTTATGGGAAAAACATCAGACGTCACCACACTCGCACACGAATTGGGACATGCCATCCATGACATGCTTTGTTCGAAACAACATTTACTCGATTACCACCCAGTCCTCCCTCTGGCAGAAACAGCCTCCGTATTTGCTGAAATGTTGGTCACTGAAGCCATTCTCCAGCAGACAACAGACCCCAAAACACAAATCGCGTTAATCTCAGATAAGTTGGAAGAAATTTTTGCGACCAGTCATCGTCAAAACATGTTTTCCAGCTTTGAAATCAGTGCCTTTGACGCCATTGGAAAAGAACTGCAAAGCAGCGAAAAGCTCTGTGATCTGTACAAAGAAGGCCTGAGCAACATGTTTGGCGATGCGGTCACCATCACGCCCGAGTATCACTGGGAATGGGCCAGTATCCCACATATTTTTGAATCGCCATTTTATGTTTATGCGTATAATTTCGGAAACTTGTTGGTCATGGCGCTGTATCAAAAATACAAAGAGGAAGGCGCCTCATTTGTCCCGCGCTACAAAGAGATGTTGGCGGCAGGACGTTCAGCAAGCCCAGAGAAAATAGCCGCTATCGCAGGTCTTGATTTGTCCGACCCCGAATTTTGGCAAAAAGGCATTAATGCCATTGAAGGTTGGGTTACCCGCCTTGAAACCCTCGTCAGGAACACCCATGTCTCATGATCATTTGAAAAATTATATCGATAACATATTGGCGTCTTACAACACATTGGGCGGCATCAATCATAGTGACGAATTTCAGCTACCCACGCGGCACAGTATTCGTCAGTTGATTCTACAAATCAGAGAAGTTCTTTTCCCTGGTTATTTTGACGAGACACCATTGAACCGCGAAAACTTACCCTTTGTTATTGGTCAAAAAATAGTGAGTATCCGACAAGGTCTCACAAAAGAAATAGAAAAAAGTCTTCGCTGGCAAGCCAAAGAAAGTGGTCTATCCGCAGAAAATCTGTCGGAAAAAGCACATCAGATGGTCTGCGGATTTTTGGCGTTCATTCCTGAAATGCGGCAAATTCTGAAACAAGATGTGACAGCCACCTACCAAGGCGATCCCGCGGCACGTAGTGATTCAGAAATCATTTTGTCATACCCTGGACTACAAGCCACGATGGTCTATCGAACAGCTCACTTTTTTTACAACCAAAATGTCTCTATCATTCCCAGAATGATGACAGAAATTTCACACGGAGAAACAGGCATCGACATTCATCCTGGTGCCAAAATAGGTGCTGGCTTTTGCATTGACCATGGCACAGGTATCGTCATTGGAGAAACGGCCGAAATTGGTGAAAACGTCAAAATATACCAAGGCGTTACCCTTGGCGCGCTTAGTGTTCCCAAAGAAAAGTCCACCAATAAACGTCACCCAACGATCGAAGACAATGTCGTTATTTATGCTGAGACCACCATTTTAGGCGGAGATACCATCGTCGGAAAAAACTCCGTCATCGGCGGAAATGTGTGGCTAACCAACTCCGTTCCAGAAAATGCAAAAGTTTATCTATCTCATGATTACAAACATTTGATCAAAGAAAGTAAGCGATCATGACCATACTAGACAAAATCGTCACCACCAAAAAAGAAGAAGTTGCCAAGATGGAAAGTTTGGGACAAGCGGCTATCTTTCAAGAAGCTGGGTTCCAATTTGAGAGACCTTCTTTTTATGACGCTATTCGTCACCCTGGGCTCTCATTGATCGCCGAAATCAAGAAAGCGTCGCCCTCAAAAGGAATTATCCGTCATCATTTCTTTCCCGTCAGCTTGGCCAAAGAGTTGGCCAAAAAAGCATCCGCATTGTCCGTACTTACGGATCAAGATTACTTCAAAGGAGATCCATCCTACATCCCTTTGATACGACAAGAGGTGATGATTCCTGTCTTACGAAAAGACTTTATTATCGACCCTATTCAAGTCCACCAAGCCAAATGGTTAGGTGCATCTGCTATTTTGTTGATCAAAACAATATTAGACGACTCCACAGCTTTAAATCTTTTAGCATTAGCACATAAATTAGGTCTCGACGTTCTCTTTGAAGTCCATTCCGAGGAAGACCTTCTTTGGGCATTGGCACAAGAGAAAATACAAATCTTAGGCATTAACGCAAGAGACCTCAGACACTTCACCGTTGACCAAGAAGCCTTGTATCACAAACTAAATTTAGCCAAACAAAAAAGACCAGATATCCTCTTGGTTGCAGAAAGTGGTATTCAAACACGCGAAGAACTAGGACAATTAGAAAACATAGGCACGGACGCGGTTTTGATCGGCGAAGGCTTGGCAAAAAACCCCAGTCTCTTGGAAGGATTTAAATCACATGAAAATTAAAATTTGTGGCATAACAAACAAAGAAGATGCGCTGAATGTTGTCAACCTGGGAGCCGATGCTTTGGGGTTTATTTTTCACGAACCAAGTCCCCGTTATATTTCCCCAAGAGTTGTTGAAGAAATCAGCTTGTTTCTCCCACCCTTCGTCATGTCTGTCGGCGTTTTCGTCAATGCAGATAGAGACTACATCCGCAAAGTTTCCGAACAATGTCGCCTAGACGTCATTCAGCTACATGGCGATGAAACCCCAGCAACCTGCCTCGCCATGCCTCGCCGTGTGATCAAAGCCATCAAAATTGCAGGTCCCGAAGATTTAGAGAAAATTCCCCAGTACCTTGGCACCGTATCTGCCATTCTACTCGACACAAAAGTATCAGGCATGGAAGGTGGCAGTGGAAAGGTTTTTGACTGGGGTTTGGCACTCAAAGCAAAAGATTATGATGTCCCACTTATACTGGCCGGCGGCATCAATCAGCAAAACCTTACGAAAGCAGTTCATCTCGTAAATCCTTATGCGGTGGATCTATCCTCTAGCGTAGAATCCGAACCCGGCAAAAAAGACTACAATAAAATGAAAGAAGTCCTGACTCTCGCAAAGATTTATAAGCGAGATAGACACCATAAAACAGCTCCGTTAAACTGCCTCATATGAAACAATACACAGACCTCACAATTGGCATTCTCGGTGGCGGGCAGCTTGGACGAATGATGATAGCTGCTTCTGAGAAATTAGGTCTTAGTTACCAGATTTTAGATCCAGATAGAGAAGCCTCTTGCCAAGGCATTTCTCAGTTCACCAAAGGCTCTTATGCAGACTTTGACCAAGTCCTCGCCTTTGGGCGCCACGTAGATTGCATCACCACTGAAATTGAGCACGTCAATACAGAAGCGCTCCGTTTATTGGAAAATCAAATTCCAGTCTATCCGCAACCCGCTATTCTAGAAATCATTCAGGACAAAGGCTTACAAAAACAATTTTACAAAGACAACCAGCTACCTAGCGCTGATTTTGTACTCATTGAACACGCGACACAATTCTCAGAACATGCAGACATGTTCCCCGCCGTACAAAAACTCCGCCGCCAAGGCTATGATGGACGTGGCGTTATCTGCTTGGACTCTCCCGAAGAGTCAGGCTTTACAGAGCCCAGTATTCTGGAAAAACGTATTGATATCGACAAAGAAATTTCTGTATTACCCTGCCGTGACCAATATGGAAAAATCATCACATACACCCCAGTAGAAATGGTCGTCGATCCCCAAAAAAACATCCTCACACAACTCAGAAGCCCCTCCACACTGGAGAAAAACATCGCCCAACGCTGCACGAACTTAGCACGAGAAGTAACCGAAAAAATCGGCATTGTTGGCATGCTAGCCGTTGAGCTCATGGTGGATAAAAACCAAACGATTTGGATCAATGAAATTGCGCCAAGACCCCATAATAGCGGGCATCACACCATAGAGTCCGCATCAGCGTCACAGTTCGAGCAACATATTCGCGCTGTCATCGGAGCCCCTATCGCCGATATCTCCTGGGAAAAACCAGCGGCTATGTGCAATTTATTGGGTGGCGACACCGCGGGACTCGCTCACTGGACAGGACTGGATGAGGTCCTCAAAACACCAGAAGCACATCTACACCTCTACGGAAAACGCTACACAAAACCAAACCGTAAAATGGGCCACCTAACCGTCGTAGCCGATAGCGCAGAAGAAGCGCTACGTATCTTGAACCAATTATCCGCGACTATTTCCTGTAATGGACATCCTGTCGAATGAGCACGCTATGGCCTTTTGAGACGATCAAAGACATTCGACTGAAAAAAGACAAAGAAACACTGCTCAAAAATCAACATCCGTGGATTTACTCCGGTGCCATTGGCAAGGGACTAGAGACATGTGCGCCTGGTGATTTGGTCCGTATCTGTCATGCAGATGGAACCCCCGTAGGTGTCGGATTTGCCAATCCAACAAGCACGCTCAGTATTCGTGTTCTGTCATTTTCACAAACAAACTGGACAGAGACAGACCTCTATAACCGCTTAGAGAAAGCCTTTCATCGACGTACGCTATCAACCAACCAAACAGCAACGCGGATGGTCCATTCAGAAGCAGATGGGCTACCAGGTCTAATTGTGGACTGGTATGCAGGCGTGGTTGTTTTTCAAGCCAGTAGTGCAGGCATGCAACGACTGAAACACCTTATCGCTGCACATATCATGACCGTATGGAAAGCACGTGCTTGTATCGAAAATACCGATGCCGGATTTTTAAAACAAGAAGGCATTGAAAACAGCATGCCGCTCTTTCTCGGAGACATTCCTGAAAAGGTAAGTATCCAAGAAGAAAAAAACACGTATTGGGTAGATGTTTTAGACTCTCAAAAAACAGGTTTTTATCTCGACCAAGCAGACAATCGCAAAAGGATTCAAACACTGGTCAGCAAAGGACAAACGCTACTCAATGGCTGCGCCTTCACCGGTGGATTTTCAGTTATTGCTGCTGCCGCCGGTGCTATCACGACCTCTGTCGATGTCAGCAAAAAAGCATTGCAACTCGCCAAAGAAAATTTCAAAAGCAATCAACTAAATCCCAATGACCATGTGTTTGTTACATCCGATATTTTTGACTTTTTAGCCAGTGATACGACGATTTACGACACAGTAATCATCGACCCACCTGCTTCGCAAAAAGAACACCCGCCACAGGCAACAAAGCTCACACCCAACTCCATAGCCCGCCATGCAACGGTGCGTCCTCAGGTGGTTACCTACTCACATGTCCATGCTCCCATGCTCCTGGGTGGGAGAAATATGAATCCCTTATTCGTTATGCCAGTGTGCAGAGCCAACGGGAAGTCATTGTCGTAGGTAGATATATCCAGCCATTGACCCACCCCCATTCTCGCGACACATCCAGAGAGTAATGTACCTCCTCAGAACTTTTCACATAAGTCTTATAAAAGAATTTTTTCGATTCACTATGAATGCAGCAGATGGACCTGCTATAATTTGAGTCTGAAGGCAAGAATTCCTGGTGTCTGCCCCCTGAAAATACCATCCCCTAATGAACCCCTAGGATTCATTAAGGTGCTGAACAATCGTCGCTAAACATCCAGTCATAGTCACCATCCAACATCGCATGACTGACTTTGGATACTTTTTTGTACGGATTACAAGAAACACCTTTAAAGTTGCGCTGAATACGAGATTTCGCCTGTGTACAAAACAAATCTACAAGGTCTTGCAAAGCTTTGTTGTCTGGGTTTTTGCTCAGTTCATGTTCGGCACGTGATAGCCCCGCAGACATAGCAAACAAGTCTGTACCCACATCCACGAAGTGCGCCAAGATCAGCTGCTCACGCTCCAAGCTTGTCTGATACATGGCCATGGTATGAAACAGTTTTCTTGCCAGTTTCTTCGCTGTCTTTTGGATATAACGCAAATGACCTTTGTTACGTGAATCCAGATGTTTGACACCAAAAGATTTTGGCAAAGAAACCCACTGCTTTGGATACCACCAGCTGTAAAACTTCATCATGTTACCCACGATGCCCAATTTGCTACCCACTGAACCGGGTTTCATCAATCCCATAATAAAACGCAAATGAACATCCATAGCTTCACGTGCAATAAACAATTGCATGACTTCACTCGTACCTTCGATAATACGGTTGATACGTAAATCACGAAGCATACGCTCGGCTGGATACGCCTCTTCCCCACGATTTTTGAGAGACGTTGCGGTTTCAAAACCACGGCCACCACGAATCTGCACCAAATCATCCGCGATTTTCCAAGACATTTCAGAGCCCACATACTTGGCCATTGCAGCTTCCAACCGAATATCTGCAGACTCATGGTCAGCAAACGCAGCAGCTAACATCGCAATGCTATCCATCGCGAAGGTATTTGCCGCCATTTCAGCAAGCTTGATTTGTACCGCTTGGTGCTTACCCACTGGTAGCCCCCACTGGACCCGTTTATTACTCCAGTTTGCAGCCATAGACATACACGCTTTACCTGCAGATGCCGAGATAGCTGGAATAGCCAAACGACCCGCATTCAAAGTCGTCAAAGCAATCTTGAGACCATCCCCAGGTTTCCCAATAATGTTTTCCGCAGGGACCTTTAGATTTGTGAATTTAAGCCGTCCATTGGCAATACCCCGAATGCCCATGAACTGACAACGGTTCAAGACTTCAAATCCTGGAGTGTTTCGTTCTACCACAAATGCTGTAATTTGTTTTTTCTCACGCCCTTTCACCATAACCGATGGGGTAACCGCCATCACCACCAACAATTCAGCCTCAGGGCCATTGGTGATATACAGTTTTTCGCCATTGATAATGTAATGTTTACCATCTGGAGTTGGCATCGCCATGGTACTCATTTTGGCAGGATCCGAGCCCACATCGGGTTCAGTCAAGGCAAATGCAGAAATAGCACCTTTGGCCAAACGTGGCAAAAACAT
>JAGYJO010000062.1 GCA_018402095.1 bacterium | reverse complement strand
ATTCACAAAAGACAGTGTCGTGAACTCAGGCAAAGTCTCAACCATCGTTTGCCCACCTGCAACACTCCTACATATCGCCACAAAATACGCGCAGACTCCAAACTTTTACGTCGGCGGCCAAACGCTGAATGAAAAAGAAAAAGGCGCTTTTACCGGAGAAATATCAGGTCGTATGCTACAGGATATAGGCTGTAAAACGGTGCTGGTTGGGCACTCCGAAAGACGACATCTCTACGGAGAGTCAAACGCCTTGGTCGCAAAAAAAGCATTTGCTGCAGCACACGCGAATCTCAGACCCATTTTCTGCGTCGGAGAAACACTCGTAGACCGTCAAGACGGCAAAACGTTTCAAGTCATTCGTGCTCAAATCAATGCATTGTTTGATGAGGCACCCTTTCTTGCACCGTTCATCGTGGCCTATGAACCCGTCTGGGCCATTGGTACAGGTCAAGTCGCCACACCGAAACAAGCCCAAGAAGTCCATGCGTTTATCAGGCAATTACTGGCGGAACGTCTCAGTGAAAAAGGCCGTGAAATCCCCCTACTCTATGGTGGCTCTGTCACACCAGAAAATGCAAAAGAATTGCTCAGCCAAGCAGATATAGATGGGGCGTTGGTTGGGGGTGCGAGTCTTCAGGCAGACAGTTTCCTCAAAATTGTCCACGCGGCTGTGTAAGCCTTTCTTTTTTGAATATAAAGGAGTTTTTTATGTTAAAATACCGTTTTTTACTGTTCATTTTTTTACTTGGAGGAATACTCATGTCCGTACCGGCAGAAGCTAGCAGCACCCACGAGTCCCGTACAGTTGTCCGTATGGAAACATCAAAAGGCGACATCATTATCGAATTGTTTGACCAAGAAGCACCCAAAACAGTCAAAAACTTCATTGGTTATATCGAAGATAATTTCTACGAAGGCACTATTTTTCACCGCATCATCCAAAACTTCATGATTCAAGGTGGTGGATTCGAAGCAGGCCTAAAACAAAAAGCAACACGTGAGCCCATCATCAATGAAGCCACAGCAACATTGTCCAATATGCGTGGAACGATCGCCATGGCACGTACAGCTGATATCAACAGTGCCACAGCGCAATTCTTCATCAACACTGTCAACAACCCCGCACTAGATCACAGAAACAAGACACAGCAAGGCTACGGTTATGCTGTATTTGGAAAAGTCATCGAAGGCTTGGATATCGTAGATGCCATTGCTGCAGTCAAAACAGGATCTTCCGGCTATTTCCAAGACGTTCCTAAAGAGGATGTTGTCATCAACAAAGTATCTATCCTCAAATCC
The DNA here is from genome assembly GCA_018402095.1 of bacterium. GTDB lineage: Bacteria > Margulisbacteria > Marinamargulisbacteria > SXXA01 > SXXA01 > M30B43. Next base: position 6,666 of record JAGYJO010000062.1, on the reverse strand, counting down.
GGCGAAGCCAACGATGTTGCCCAATAGCGCATCTGCAGCATAAAAGCTTAAAGAAACTAAGCTACCTTGAGATCCTTCAAGGTAGCTAGTTTTGCCAAAACAGCCTCAGATATCATGCCCGGATACGCTACCGCCAGTTGCATAATCTCATCACAAGCTAAAACCACATCAGCTTGCTGTTTGCGCATCGACATACAGACCAAAATAGTGATCACCGTCTCCCAAACATCTGGAAGCTTGCAACGATAACGCAAATACAATTTCGCATACGCTATGTAATCGTCATAGGCCTTACGTTTGAGTGACAACACGCCCAACTCGTACAAGAGAAGTTCATCGTGAGGCGCAATAGCATACCCCTTCAAAAAGGCCGACATCGCCCCATCCCAATCCGATAAAGCCTTACACACTTTTCCTTGCAAAAGCCAGCCATTCACAGCAACAGCCCCATAATCCCTCAAAGCCAAGCCCAAAAACCACTGAGACTGCTGATAAAGACCTTCTCGATAGCACCGTTGCGCAGCGTGTATGAGCACCGTATAGTCTGCAGCCATACCCTCACGAATTCCCAATGCAACTGCCACATCACCACAATGACGAAATTCCGATAAATTCTCAAAAAAAGACCTCGGATTGTGATCAATATCCGCTAAAATTTTCGCATACGCGGCATAAGAATACTGAGCACACACATCTGATAAAATAGACCATTCTTCATCTGAAACAGGCGTATGGGACAACAAAAGAATCTGACTATTTCCCGAAGGATGTCCCGTATAACGAAAAAAAACACCCCGATTTGTCGCCCATTTTGAATAAGCGAGAAGGTGCCATCGAGCAAACAGTCAATCCATAATATACTTGTAGATCATCCCACTCAGGGCCTTAGACAAATCCCACCAACATCATAGATCAGCAAACTGCCAGTCTCCGATAAAGCATCCCAAAGACCATCCAAAATAGCGAACAACCCGAGTGGTTCAGACGAATAACCGCATCCTCAGCCATCTCGAAGCTTACTCTTGTAAAATCTTTTATCCCCATCACTGAAGTCCCCTCCCAGGACAACGGAATCAGCGTTTCGTCACCAGCAACCTCCGACCACACTGCCATGGCGAAAAGATAATCAGTCGTATCTACAGACAGATCCAAAGGTAAAAAGCGATGATGCCAATACGGTGAGGTGGAAAAAACGACCATCCCAAAGTATTTTTCGGGCACAGTTAGGGTTATTACGTTCCCACCACCCCTTACGATAACACAATTTGACCGCCTAGGAATGGCATCAAAACATAATTCATCAAAATAATATCAGTCGACGATAGACGTTTACGACAATCTTCTTGCCCCACGGTTGGCTGATCCAAACCGCCCTCAAAACACCTGTATTCAGCAACTCAGCCGCCATCGTATGCGAAAACTCGGTAGCTTTGTCTTCTGAAACAACATTGGGGACGATGTTTCCAACGCCTGCAAAAGATGTACGGAGAGCAGCCCTAGGCCGGCACCCAACTCTTCGATATAAAGCGTTTCTTTGTCTGCATACAACGCATGTATAAACTGAGAAATAGCCGTCGCAAACGCCGTTCCTGTCGAAAAAGAAAAGGGAACCCCGTCATAAAAAAACGTACCCAAGCCCTGTTCCCACGCACGATCCGACACCAGACTACGACTAGGATATGTCCGCATACGCAGCTGCCTTGCATCCATCAAATGCCCCCCTAGACAGGTTTAGAGCCACTCTAACTCTTGGCCTGCGGCAAGCGCGGCCAATTGACTCATTGCAGAAAAAAGAGCAACGTCTTCTCCAGATGTATAGCCCTCAACAAAGGATTTAGACGTATCGGAAGCAACGCCTATCGGAGAAAAAACCATTCCAGCCGCATTCAAATTTTCCCGAGCGCTACGATCTGTATGAACACGCAAAAAACCACCCACCAATGTAGATCCAACGTGATAAAAACAAGGTTCCGCCATATGGCCTTGATGGCGAACGATACTGGGAACACCCTCTTGCAAAAGGTATCGGCCTATCACTTGGGAATGTTTTCCTTTGTGTAATTTATTTCTAACTTTACGGTTAATATCTTGTATTTCAGACGGTGATTCCAACACATGAATCCCCATACCATAGGTACCAGAGTCAGACTTCATAAACACAAACGGTTTGTCTGAAATACCATATTCCTTATATTTCTCAGCAATTCTGGCAAACAATACTTCCGCCGCTTCAGAGACCCGTTTTCTGTCACCATCTTCATGAATGCTAACATCGGAAACAGATGCAAAATACGCAGAAAAAAGCCAAGGATCTAATCCAATATCGGCACACATGTCACGGATCAACGCATTTGCAAAAGAAAAATGTTGAGACTTGCCTCTGGCATGCCAACCCGCTTTTGCTGGTGTAAGTACAGGCGATGAAATACGAGACAAAATGGCAGGCATCCCCACAGACAAGTCATTATTCAATAACACAGCATCTGCGGTGTACACACCCGAAGCCAACTCAGAGACAACATAATGCAAGCACTCCAAACGAACAGGAGCGCCAGACGCTGACGTTAACACAAGATGGTTGGACTCTTTACAAAATTCAGGATCGTCATTCAAAAAAGTAGCCATACGCACATCAAAACCAGCAGATTGAAGCTGTGTAGACAATACGTGAACATTATCCAAATACCACGGATTTCGGGTATGCTCTTCTGTGATCAACAGCACACGTCGACACCCAGGCACTGTCGCCAACAGACGGTCGCGTAAGGATTGTACAAAAACAGGGTAATCAGTGGGATCAATATTGTTAAACCCTGCAGGAAAAAGATTCGTATCCACACCTGCTATTTTAAATCCTGAATACCGCAAATCCACAGAAGAATAAAATGGCGCTTTTATAACGTCTTTTTTTGCATTGATCCACGCCTGTATTGCCGGCAATTTGGGAAGCACCTGTTGTTTAAAAAAATCTTGCATTAGGAGGTGGATTCTATAAGACACTAGGTCCCACGACAAGTAAAAAGGGTAAGCCCTCCCCAGCAATCAACGACACAATCATTAACAGATCCCTTGCCGCTCTAGAAGCTCACCCCGTAAACTAGAATCATGATTACCAACGCAATCACTACCGTTGCAACGGCCTTGGATCAAGGCATCCGAATCATCATGATTTTTGGACCTACAGCTGTGGGGAAATCCAGTCTAGCACTAACATTGGCTGAAAAATACAATGCAGAAATCATCTCTGCCGATGCGTTTCAAGTTTACAAAGGTTTTGATATTGGCACAGCAAAACTACCCTTGCAGCACCGCCAAAACATCCCACACCATCTCATCGATATCTGCGCACCCACCGAGCAATACACCGTCAAATCTTTCTCAGATGCCACTCAGAAAATCATAAACAACACAACCAAGCCCATCATCATCTGTGGGGGAACAGGCCTATATTGCCACGCATGGCTCTACAATTTTGACTTTCTCGAAGAGGATGGTGACCAAGCCATTCGAGACGCCCTACAAGACCGACTCAAAAAAGAAGGAAAAGCACACCTTTACGATGAGTTACAACAAAAAGATCCCGTATATGCCGCTAGAATTGACGCCCAAAACCCAGCACGGATTTTACGTGGATTGGCCATACTCGAAAGCGGCGTTTTACCCTCCATGGCAAGACCCATTACGACCACACTCAGACAAGACACCTGTTGCATAGGCTTATCTGGGAACTGGGAAGATCTCACAACCGCCATTTATAGCCGAACACATGACATGATAAACGCTGGATGGATAGACGAAGTTCAAAACATACAAAAAGCAGGAATCCCCGAAACGGCACCTGCCTTCAAAGCACTTGGCTATCGTGAAATCGTCCACCATTTGGAAGGATATTTATCACGGGAAAAATGCATCGAAACCATTCAAATCAAAACCCGTCAGTTTGCAAAACGACAAATGACATGGTTTAAACGGTACACTCATGCACACTGGATTCACGTGGAAAAACATTAGTCACTACAAAAAACATTTCCGAGTGGCGGCTATCCTCTTTGTCGTCACCATCATTGCTACCTTTGTTTTTTTGCCCTACGTGCCTACCAATATTCGACTGATTCCCAATGAGGTCTCAGAACTAACGATCGTCTCACCGCGCTACCTCGAATTTGAAACCATCAAAGACCAAGAAAAAACCATTGCACTACGTAAACGAAGAGCCTCTTTGGTCGAAAAAGTCTACACAATCAACGAAGAAATCAACAAAGATATTAAAGCTGACAGTATCTCTCTGTTCACAGAAATTCGTATTTACCAACAAACGAATCAACTCAAAGAGATGTCTATCTTATCCAAATTCAATCCAAACGAACGAAAACAACTCCAATCTCTAGACATCAAAGCACTAGACGTTTTGGAAAACCTTACCTCTGAAATCATAGAAAAAATGCTCGCACATGGTATTCGCGACGTAGACAAAAAAGACATTCAGGTACGGGTTCACGATGAACTCGAATCCTTGCACCTTAATACACAAACAGAAGCATTGATTTCACAATTGGTCGCATTTCTCATCAAACCCAACCTCAGTCCAAATGATTTACTGACACAAAAAGCCCAAGAACGTGAAATGCGCCATATCAAACCCATTCTCAGCGTCATCAAAGAAGGCGAAACCATTCTCTATAAGGGCGAAATCATACAAGACACCCACATCGAAACACTCAAAGCACTCAAACTTCACGGACAAAAAACAAATTTTTTCAAATACGCAGGCATATGGATTCTCTGTGCCTCACTGGCATGGATTCTCATTCAATTCCTCGTCATCTTTAGTCCCAAAACCTTGCATGCCAAATATCTTTTATTCATTGCAATGATCACACTGATTATCAGTGTATCTTCTTTTTTGTTTCAAAAAGCAGATTTTCTACCCCAATTATTTAACCCTTCATTTCTCATTCCTTTACCTGTAGCTGCGTTACTTCTATCTCAAATGATCAGTCCCAATATCGCACTGATGATTTCCACGCAACTAGGACTACTCATAGGTCTCATGTATTTCGGAGACATTTATCTCACTATTTTTTATTTTTGTAGTAGTTGCGTCAGCACATTCTCTATCCACAAACGACATTCACGCTCACAGCTTATGCTCGCTGGATATGTCATTGGGGGCGCCCATATGATCTTCATTTTGGTCTATGGGTTACTCAAAGAGATTGCCGACCCATGGTGGTTTCTCGCGAATATGGGATCCGGTTTGTTTTCAGGCATACTCTCTGCGATGACCGTTTTGGCGATTATCCCCTATTTGGAAGCCTTATTTAAGATCACGACCCCACAAACATTGTTGGAACTAGCAAACCTCAATAGCCCGCTCCTCAAACGACTCATGATGTCTGCACCCGGTACATACCAACATTCGCTCATGGTGGCCAACCTCGCAGAAGCCGCAGCAGAAGCCATTCATGCCAACCCTATACTCTGCAGGGTAGGCGCCTATTACCACGACATCGGCAAAATAAAGCGTCCCCATTTTTTCACAGAAAACCAATTTTCCGGTGAAAATCCGCATGACACACTCAATCCACGTATGAGCAAAATGCTCATCGTGGCACACACCCGCGACGGGCTTGAACTCGCCGAAAAATACAAATTGCCCAGTATTTTAAAAGACTTTATAGCCGAACATCATGGAACAAGCTTGGTCTCTTTCTTTTTTGAAAAAGCCATCAAACTAGAAGATATCCAAGACCCTGAACGCGAAAAACAAGCCTTTCGTTACCCTGGACCCAAACCACACTTCAAAGAAGCCGGCGTCGTCATGTTTGCAGACTCTGTGGAAGCCGCCGTACGTTCTATGGAAAAACCCACACTCCCCAAAATTGAACACATGATAGAAAAAATATTTCATGACAAAATCGAAGACAATCAAATGGACGATTGTCCGTTGAGTTTGCGTGAAATTGACATTATTAAAGCAACATTCCTACGTATGTTTCACGGTATTTACCACACACGTCTGAATTACCAGGAGGAAATAGATGCCATCATCAAACAAACCAAAAGTAAAAAATAATATTCACTGCAATATCGTTTCAACGATTTCCTTTACACCAGAGCTTTTCATTGAAACCGTATTGGCACACCTCGCCATAGAGAATGCGTCTCTTGAATTTACTTTTTTTGACAACGCCAGCATTCACGAGATGAATAAAACCTATTTAAACCATGACTGGCCAACAGACATCATCACCTTCGACTTATCAGAAGATAGCGGAGAAGTGGCTAAAACAAGCCCCCTAGAAGGCGACCTATACATCTCTGTAGAACAAGCAAGCATCCAAGCATCAAGCTTAGGCCATAGCCTCGAAAAAGAACTCAAAATAGTCATCATTCATGGCATTCTTCACCTACTTGGTTACGACGACCAAACGCCCGAAGATCAGTCAGAGATGGACGCCAAACAACATCAGATTTATGATCTACTCCACACACCAGCATGATACCCACAGACTCTATTCAGCCGCAGAAGCGGCGTAATTCACTTTCTGCTATTTTGCGCGCCTTTGGCCATGCGGCCAATGGGTTTCGGCTAGCATTGGTTTCCGAGCCCCACATGCGATTTCACCTTTTTGCAGCAATAATCGTCAGCCTTCTTGGTTTTTA